>CAZOQY010000001.1:0-36810 GCA_964581835.1 uncultured Streptomycetaceae bacterium
GCACGCGCAGGCGCCGGCCTATCCGTCCAAGCCCATCCGCATGGTCATCGCGCTGGCGCCGGGCGGGGGCGTGGATACGACGGGGCGCTTGGTGGCCGCGAAGCTGAGCCAGGCGTGGGGGCAGTCGGTGGTGGCCGACAACCGGCCGGGCGCGGGCGGCTCGATCGCGTCCGAGATCGTCGCGAAATCCCCGCCCGACGGCTACACCCTCCTCGCCAATTCGTCCGGCGTCACGATCACGCCGAGCCTGATGAAGCTCGGCTATGACGCCCACAAGGAACTGATGCCGGTGACGATGGTGTTCATCTCACCCGGCGTCATGGTGGTGCACCCGTCGCTGCCGGTGAAGAGCGTGAAGGAGCTGATCGCCTTCGCGAAGACGCGGCCGAACGAGCTGTTCTATTCGTCGTCGGGGCAGGGCTCGGCGCAGCACCTGTCGATGGCGCTGTTCTGCCAGATGACGGGGCTACAGATGACGCACGTGCCGTACAAGGGCACCTCGCCCAGCATCACCGACCTGGTGGCGGGCCGCATCGCCGTCACCGTGGCGAGCGTGATCTCGACGCGGCCGTTCTTCACCACCGGGCGGCTGCGCGCGCTGGCGACCGTGGGCACCAGGCGCACGCCGGCTTTGCCGGAGTACCCGACCGTGGCCGAGTCCGGCCTGCCGGATTTCGGCGTGGACCAGTGGTACGGAATATTCCTGCCGGGCGGCACGAGCAAGGACATCGCCAACCGGATCCACGAGGTCGTGGCGAAGGCGGTGTTCGAGCCGGAAGCCCGCAAGACGCTGCTCGGCCAGGGGCTGGATTCGGTCGCCAGCACGCCGGACGAATTCGCCGCCCTCTATAGCAGGGAGATCGCCCGCTGGGCGAAGGTCGTGAAGGCGGTCGGGCTGTAGGGCCCGGCAGAATAATACGTGCCGTCGGCATGCCGGGAGCGGCTGCCGGCACCGGGTTTCCCGGGATCTGGTGCCATAGCCGGCGCAATCCTCAGGTCGCGACGTCGTTTCGTTCCGGCGCGCGCTTGCGGCCGTGGAACATCGTCGCGACCAGGTTCTCGCGATGGCGCAGCGAGGAGAAGATGACGCCGGCGACGTGCAGCGCGATGAGCCCGAGCAGGGCGTTGGCCAGTCCTTCGTGGAGTTCTTCCATCCACTCGACACCCCAGAATGCATCGGTGGTGTAGAGCCAGCCCGAGCCGCCGACGAGGATGACCATGATGATGAGCGCAACAATCATGTACGCGCCGAGCGGGTTGTGTCCGACGTGCCGGGGCTCGCTGCGAGCGAGCACCTGGCGCGCGTACAGTAACGTTGCCGCCGGCGCGCGAACGAACTGGCTGAAGCGCGCGTAGCGCGTGCCGACCAGGCCCCAGGCGATGCGCGCGCTCACGATTGCCAGCGCGGCATATCCGAGCCATTCATGGACGGGGCCGCTATCCTCCGTCAGCCAGGCGCCGGCGACGGTGATGGCGAGCATCCAGTGAGCGAAGCGTACGAACGCGTCCCAGACCTTGATCGTGGGCGCGCCCGGAGCGCCGGCTGTCATTGACGCGGATAGCGGCTGGTCGGCACCAGGTCCAGCGTTTTCGGGTGAAAGTACGCTTCCACCCGCTCGCCTTTTTCGTCGAACGCGTAGACCTCGTAGCATCCGCCGTCTTCCTTGACGCGCCGGATCTTCCATCCCCGTCCGGTCAGCATCTTCTCGAGCCTGTCCTGCGGTTGCCAGGACTCGCGCGGGCCGGAGTCGCAAGTGGCGAGGCCTGTCGCGCCGGCCTGCGCGGCGGCGAGCAGCGATGCGAGACCGAGCGCGGCAATCAATGTGTGCTTCATGAAGGGTCCTTTCGATTTATCCGGGAAATCACGATCGAGAGCGTAGCAGATGCGCGGCGGGCGGCAGACTGTCGTTACAAATTCTTACAGCGTTGCGCCGCTGCAAGGCGGGCCGGTTGCCGCCGGCAAATGGGGTCGGCGTCGATCTTCCGACCCCGCGATCTCCCGATCTCCCGGATCTACTGGATCGGCCCGCGACCGGGCACCAGCAGCTCGCGCTTCATCTCGGCGAGGGACGAGATGCCGAGCATCGCCATGTCGCGGCTGATTTCCTCGCGCAGCAGTTCCGTGGCGTGGCGCACGCCGGCCTCGCCGGCGATGGACGCCGCGTAAAGGAACGGGCGCCCGACGAAGACGAACTGGGCGCCCAGCGCGAGCGCTTTCAGCACGTCCGTTCCCCGGCGGATGCCGCCGTCCATCATGATGGCCATGTTGCCGGCTTCGGCGACCGCGCCCGGCAGCATGCGCAGCGGCGCCACCGTGTAGTCGAGCTGGCGGCCGCCGTGGTTCGACACCATGATGCCGTCCACGCCGCTCTCGCGCGCGATGCGCACGTCTTCCGGCGCGAGCACGCCTTTCAGCACGAGCTTGCCCTTCCAGATCCTGCGCATGAGTTCGAGGTGCTCCCAGGAGAGTCCGTCGCGCGCCATGCGCGGGCGGTCGATGTTGCCGAGGATCGGTATGCGCGGGAATCCCATGTTCTCCAGGTGTGGCATGCCGCGGTCGAGCAGCGTGCGGCCGAAGTTGCCGAAGAGCCAGCGCGGCCGCATCAGGCAGTCCCAGGCGAGCCGCGGCGTGGGCTTCAGCGGCGAGCTGTAGCCGGCGCGCACGTTGTTTTCCCGGTTGGCGGCCACCTGCACGTCCACCGTGAGCACGAGCACTTCGAAACCCGCGTGCTGCGCCCGCTCCACCAGCGGCGTGATGATGCCGGGGTCGCCGGGCAGGTACGCCTGGAACCACGCGGTCGGCCCGATTTTCCGGATTTCCTCCATCGGCGTCAGCGACGCGCCGCTCTGGATCATGACCGTGTTGAGCTTTGCTGCTGTTTCCGCGAGGACGGAGTCGCCGCGGTAGGCGGCGAGGGAAGTGCCGCCCATCGGGGGAAAGCCGAACGGCAGGTCGTAGGTGTGCCCGAACAGGGCCGTCTTCTGGTGGCGCGTGCGGGTGCTCTTCAGCACGCGCGGGACGAAGTGGTAGTCGTCGAAGACGGAACGGTTGGCGTCGCGCGAGGAATTCGTTTCCACGCCGCCCTGGATGTAGCCGAAGATGGGACGCGGCAGGAAGCGGCGCGCCGGTTCCTCGAAGTCGTCGAGGCACAATATTTCGTCCAGACAGCGCGGTTTCGCGGCCGCCGCCGCGGTGACGGGCGTCGCCCGGTTGGCTTGCGTGACGGTCTCGTTCATGTCGCCGGTATCCTCCATTCCGAATCCGGCGATTCTACTAGAAGAAGCAACAGGGTCGTTTCGAGACTCCCCGTGCGCCGGGTTCCGGGCCGGCGCTACTGCACTTTCAGGCCGGCGAGCTTGATCGCCTGCGTAAAGCGGCCTTCCTCGGCATGAATGTGCCTGAGGAACGCTTCCGGCGTGCTGGTCGTCGGCTCGGCGCCCTGTCGCTCGAACTGCTCGCGCGTGGTCGGGTTGTTCATCACCCTGACGAGCGAGGCGTAGATCCGGTCGAACAGCGGCCGGGGTAGGGTCCGTTGCGCGACGAGGCCGGCCCAGCCCGTTGAAACGAAGCCCGGCACGCCGGATTCGCCGATCGTCGGCACGTCCGGCAGTTGCGGCGAGCGCTTCTCGCCGCCGGTACCAATGGGTATGAGCCGTCCCGCGCGCAGGTGCGCGACCACCGACGGCAACGGAACGATCGTCATCTGGGATTCGCCCGCGGCGACCATGGTCGTGGAGGTGCCTCCCTTGTAAGGTACGTGCAGCACCTCGATGCCGGCCATGTGCGTGAACAGCACGCCGGCAAGATGGCTCTGGAAACCCGATCCCGCGTTCGCCATGTTGAGCTTGCCGGGATTGGCCTTCGCGTAGGCGATGAGATCCTTGACGCTGCGGAACGGCACGCTGGCATTCACCACCAGCACGTTCTGCGTGCTCGCGATCATCGAGATCTGCGCGAAGTCCCGGGTCGGGTGGTAGGAGAGGTTGCGGTAGACCTGGGGCGAGATTACCTGCATCGCGGTGGAAGACATGAGCAGGGTGTAGCCGTCGGGCGCGGCGCGCGCGGCGATCTCGGCGCCGATCGTGCCGCCGGCGCCGCCGCGGTTGTCCACGATCACCTGTTTCTGCCATTCCTCGGTGAGCCGCGCGGCGAGGACGCGACCGAGGTTGTCGACGGAACTCCCGGTCCCCTGGGCGACGATCAGGCGCACCGGCTTGGAGGGATAGCTGGCCGCCGGTTCGGCCGCCACGCAGATTCCGTGGGCCAGTCCCAGCGCCCATGCGGCGCACGCGGCCCGCGAAAATCGCCGGCTGTGATCCGGCGCGATCGAGATTCGAGAAACGGACTGCGCGAGAGTATCGGGCATGGCGTCTCCTCCAGGTGCTTGCGGCAGATTGTAATGCCGGGGATGCCATGTTGTAATCCGCTCCTCTTTCCGGCACGAAAGAAGCGACATGACCGCGGTTCCAGGCGAATTTCGCGTGATGACTTCCGGCGCCTTTACCGCGGCGCACCTGGCGTTGATCCCGCAATTGGAGCAGGTGGTGAAGGCGAAGGTCGTCACCGCCTCGACGTCCATCGGTACCGGTGACATGTCCATCCCCAACCGCCTGAAGCGCGGCGAGGTGGTGGACATCGTCATCGTGGCCGAGGGGGTGAACCGCCAGTTCGCCACCGACGGGCTGGTGCTGGCCGACGGGCTCACGGTGCTCGCGCGCTCGGGCATGGCGATGGCGGTGCGCGCGGGCGCGCCGAAGCTGGATATCGGCTCGATCGATGCGCTGCGGAAGACGCTGCTGGCGGCGAAATCCATCGGCTACTCGGCGAGCGAGAGCGGCAAGTATTTCACCGGGGTATTGGTGCAGCGCCTCGGCATCGCCGACCAGGTGCTGCCCAAGAGCCGCCTCGTCGGCGGCGGCGAGCGCGTGGGCACCGTGGTCGCGCGCGGCGAACTGGAGTTGGGCATCCAGCAACTGAGCGAGATGCTGCCGGTGCCGGGGCTCGCGCACATCACGCCGCTGCCGCCGGAAGTGCAGAAAATGTCGTCCTTCGCGGCCGGCGTCGCCGCGACCTGCCCGGACAGGGCGCGCGCCCGCGCGGCGATCGCATTCCTGGCTTCGCCGGCGGCGGCCGGGACCATCGCGAGCACCGGCCTGGAGCCCGCGGCCGGTCGATAGGTTTTCCTCTCCGGCCATAGGCGCGGCAGACAGCGAACGGCATGAGCTCGATCACCTGTCCCAAGTGCGGTTACGCGCGCAAGCCGGAGGACGCGGCGCCCGGGTGGCAATGTCCTGCCTGCGGGATCGCCTACAAGAAGTTCCGCGACGCGGCCGCCGCGCGGGAGGGCGATGCAGCTTCCAGCAAGGGTGCGATCGTGGACTTGCGCGAGCGGACCCTGCTGTCGGCCGGGCGGGGCGACCAGTCCGGCGGCACGGCGCTGATCACCTACGGGCTCCTGCTGTTCACGTTTCTCTGGTTTCCGGCCTACACGGAGTCGATGAGACTGATGTCGTGGCTGCCGCCCCTGATGGTCGTCAGTTCGTTCTACTTCTGGCTCGGCGCATACCGCCGGTTGAAAATGGTGGCGGACGTGCCGACCTCGACGGTCGCGGCCGCGGCGCAGGGCTATGTTGAACTGATCGGGACGGCGGCGCATGCCACCGGCGATTCGCTCGTCGGGCACCTCACGCGCGTGCCCTGTGTCTGGTATCGCTACGAATGGCACCGGGCCAGCGACAAGACCGGTGACGTCGGCGAGCGCGGCGTGCCGTTCATCCTGCGGGACGCGACCGGCGATTGCGTGATCGATCCCGCCGGGGCGGAGGCGATTTGCGACCGCTGCCAGACCTGGATCGGGGAGGGAGCCTATTTTCGGGAGTGGAGCATCCGCGTCGGCGATCCCGTCTACGCCATCGGGCATTTCAGTTCAGGCGGCGCCGCGGAGAAGCGGCAGGTCGACCTGCGGACGGCGTACGCGCTGGCGGCGCTGGAACGAAAGCCGGAAGAGTATGCGGCCCGGTTCGACGCCGACGGGGACGGAAAGGTGGACAGGCGGGAGGCGACGCTCGCCCGCGCCGACAAACGTCGCGAGATCCTGGGGGAAGTGGCGCGGAGCGGCGGCGTGCACACGCTGGGCGCTTCTCCCGACGGGCGCCCGTTCCTGATCATCGGCGCCGACCATGAAAAGGTCGTTTCACGCTACCGTTTGCTGACGGTGGCGCACCTGGCCGTGTTCGTCGCCTCGCTGGGGGCAGCCGCGTTCGTCTGGATTTGAGACAATCATGTGCCGGAGGATGCCCGATGAGTGAAAACCCGCTGCCCCGCGTGACCCACCTCGCGTTCGATATTTTCGGCACGGTGCTCGACTTGACCGGCAGCATCGTGCCGCCGACGCGCCAGTTCCTGGAGAGGAAGGGCGCGCTGCTGGGCGCGGAGGTGTTCTGGGACCAGTGGCGCGCGCGGCAGCGCATCGAGCAGTACCAGGACAGCCTGATGATGCTCGGCCACAGCGGCTACCTGGAGACGTGCCGCCGGGCGCTGGTCTACTGCCTGCGGCTGTGCGGCATTTCGTTCACCGGCGCGGAGGTGACGGAGCTCATGGGGGCGTGGCAGATGCTCTCGCCGCATGCCGACGTGGCCGAAGGGTTGCGCCGCCTGAAGTCGCGTTACCGGCTGGTCGCGCTTTCCAACGGCGAGCAGGATTACCTCGAGCATCTCGAGCGCGAGCGGATGCGCTACGGTTTCGACGCCCTCATCTCGGTGCAGAAGGCGGGGTTCTTCAAGCCGCACCCGGCGGTGTACCGCACCGGCGCGACCCTTCTCGGCGTCGAGCCGGACCGCATCATGATGGTCGCCGCGCATGCGTTCGACATCATGGGCGCGCGGGCATGCGGCTACCGCGGCGCCTACGTCAACCGCTACCGCCTGCCGTACGAGGAATCGCCGCACCGCCCCGACCTCGAGGCGCGCGATTTCGTCGAGCTGGCCGACAAGCTGGGCGTGTAGACTCCCGGCCAGCGATCAAAATAACGAGGAGGAGAACCATGAAGGCACGTATCGGCATGAAAATACTGGTATTGATGTCGGCGCTGGTTGCGTTGAACGCCCATGCGCAGGCTTACCCGAGCCGGCCGCTGCGGGTGCTGGTGCCGCTGGCAGCGGGCGGCGGCATGGATGCCGTCACGCGCGGCCTCGCGCAGAGCCTGACCGATGCCCTGGCGCAGACCGTCGTCGTGGACAACCGTCCCGGAGCCGGCAGCAACGTTTCCCTCGAGATTCTTGCCAGCGCGGCGCCGGACGGCCACACGCTGATGATGCTGAGCGCCACCACCGTGATCTACCCGCTGCTGTACGACTCGCGCTTCGACATCGTGCGGGACTTCGCGCCGGTGTCGCAGGTCACCGCGCAGGGCTACGCGCTGGTCGTGCATCCGTCGCTGCCCGCGAAATCGCCGCTCGAGTTCGTGAAATACGCGAAAGCGAATCCGGGCAAGTTGAACTACAGTTCCTCCGGCATCGGCAGCCCGATTCACATGACCACGGAGCTGTTCCAGGCGGCGACCGGGACGAAGATGACTCACATCCCGTACAAGGGCATGGGCGCCGCTTACGCCGACCTGGTCGGCGGGCGCATCAACTTTTCGTTCGCGACCATCATCTCCGCCCAGCCGCACATCCAGGCCGGGCGCCTGCGCGCGCTGGCCGTGTCGCCGGGCAAGCGCGCGCCCGCGATGCCGGACATCCCGACGCTGACCGAGGCCGGCGTGCCGGTCGTGGTGGTGAACTGGTACGGGTTGATCGCGCCGAAAAGCACGCCGAAGGCCGTCCAGGATCGCGTCGCCGCCGAAACGATCAAGGCCGTGCGCGGGCCCGACATGTCGAAGCGCCTGGTTGCCGACGGCTCGGAGGGCGTGGGCAGCACGCCCGCGGAATTCACGCAACACATCCGCGCCGAGCACGCCATGTGGAGCAAGGTCATCAGGCAGGCCGGGATTCGCGGGCAGTAGATCGCAAGGGGAAATGACGCTGTTGCTGGCTTTCCTGATCGGCTTCTGCGCGGGCCTGCGCTCGTTGACGCCGCCCGCCGTCGCGTCGTGGGCCGCTTACCTCGGCTGGCTCAAGCTTCAGGGGCCGCTCGCCTTCATGGCATCGGTCTGGTCCGTCGCCATCTTCACCGTGCTGATGCTGGGCGAGCTGGCGGCCGACAAGTGGTGGGCGCGGATACCGGACCGCACGTCGGCGCCGCCGCTGATTGCGCGCATCCTCATCGGCGGCCTCGCTGGCGCCTGCGTGGCGCTCGCCGGGGGCGTGGATCCCGCGTTCGGCGGCGTACTTGGCGGGATCGGCGGCGTCGCCGGCACGTTCGCCGGCTTCCGCGCGCGCCGCAAGCTGACCCACGGTCTCGGGCTGCCTGATTTTCCCGTCGCCCTGGCCGAGGATCTCGTCGCGATCGGCGGCTGCCTGTGGATCGTGACGCAGTTCGCCTGAGGCCGGGACGCTGATCCGTGGAAACGTTTTTGCAGCAGATCCTCGAGGAGTATGGCCCGGTGCTGTTGCCGTTGCTGGGGCTCTGCCTGGGGCTGGCTTTCTTCTTCCGGGCCGGTCTCAGGACGCTCAAGCCGGGGGCGGGCGCCGATACGGATTTTTCGTGGATGCGGCTCCTCAAGCTCGCCGCGCGCCGGCGGCAGCCGCAGGACGACCCCGACCCGCTCGTCGAGGCGGAGGTCTATCTTTCGTTCGGGCGCAAGGAACAGGCGATCGAGATACTGGAGGGGGCCATCAAGACGCATCCCGCCCGCCGCCAGGAATTCGAGACCCGGATACGCGAGCTGAGGGGCCAGCCGAAACCGGTCAACCCGGTCACAAAACTTTAGGAACGCCCGGACTTTTTACTCGTCGCGGATACCGGCTTTCTGGATGACTTTCGTCCATTTCGCGATGTCGGACCTGAGCAGCGCCGCGAACTCCTCGGGCGAGCTGGCGACGATCTCCATCCCGGAATTGAACATCCTTTCCTTCACGTCCGGCGTGTCGAGCACCCGGGCGATCTCACGGTTCAGCCGCGCGATGGTGGCCGCCGGGGTTTTGGCCGGGGCGAACAGTCCGAAGTTGGCGGCGGACTCGTAGCCCGGCACGCCGGATGCCGCCACGGTCGGCAGCCCCGGGAACAGCGCCGAGGGTTTCGTTCCCGTGACCGCCAGCGCCCGCAGTTTGCCGGACTTGATGTGCGCCGTTACCGCGCCCGGGGCGAGGAACATGAGCTGCACCCGTCCGCTGATGAGGTCGTTGATTGCCACCGAGACGCCCTTGTAGTTGATGCGCACGATGTTCACCCCGGACATGAAGGTGAACAGTTCCGCGGCGAGGTGGGTGGAAGAGCCGAGCGCCGACGAAGCGTAGTTGAGATCGCCCGGACGGGCTTTCGCCAGCGCGAGCAGCTCCCTGACCGACTTGACGGGAAGCGTGGGAGTGACGACCAGCACGTTGGGCGCTCTCACCGTCAGCATCACGGGGGAGAAGTCCTTCAGCGCGTCCCACCGCGTGGCGCGCAGGAGCGGCGTGATCCAGACGGTGTTGCCGTAGTGCAGGAGCGTGTAGCCGTCGGGCGCGGATCTCGCGACGTGCTCGGGCGCGAGGCCCGCGCGGTTCTCGACGATGACCGGCTGGCCGACCGCCGCCGACAGCCCCTGGCCGATCAGCCGTGACGCGAAATCGCCGGCCCCGCCGATTTCCGACGTCACCAGGTTCAGCCGCTTGCCCGGGAATTCCTGGCCGGCGGCGGAGGCGGCGTTGAGCGCAATGGCGCCGGCTGCTGCGAGAACGGTTGACAGGCGGAGCGTCATCACGAATCCAGGTGATAAACCAGATGATAAACTTTCGGTCAGGAGTATCGGCGGTGTTCGATTGCGCCGTCATGCTGGCGGGCGGCGCGGCAACATCCTGCAAGCTTACATCCATTCCCCGATCGGAGCATCCATGAGCAGCAAGAAGTACAGCGCGATCGTGCACAGCCTCACGCCGTTCGACGCGAAATTCGAGCTGGACGAGGCCGCGCTGCGCCGGCACCTGCGCCGCCTGGCGGAGGCGGGCCTGTCGGTGTACCTCGGCGCGGCCGGCGCGGCGGAGGGCTACACGCTGACGCGGGACGAGCGCGATCGCATCCTGTCCATCGGGGTGGAAGAGTTGAAGGGCAGGGTCCCGGTGCGCGCGGCCGGGGTCGAGCCGCGGGATACGGCGGAGATGGTCGAGTTCCTGCGCAGCGCGGAGAAAATCGGGGTGGATGCGGCGCAGATCTATTCGCTGGACATGGGGCACGGGCTCGTGCCCGGCCGCAAGGAGATCGAACGCTATTTCATGACGGCGATCGAATCCACGTCCCTGCCGGTCATCATCTCGAACCAGAAGAAGGTGGGCTACCCGCTGCCGCTCGATCTGGTCGAGCATCTGGCCGCGCGTTATCCCAATCTTGCCGGCTATGCCTACGACGTCAACGACACGTTCTACATGATCGAGCTGCTGCAGCGGCTCGGCGATCGTCTCGAGATTCATTGCTCGGGCACCGAGAACGCGATGTTCACGCTCGCGATGGGCGGCCGCGGCTACCAGGGCATGGAGGGCAATATCGCTCCGAAGCTCGCCGCCTCGGTCGTGTCGTCGTTCGCGGCCAGCGACATGCGCGGCATGCACGAATCCTTCAGCAAGCTGATGCGCCTGCGCACGATCATGCGAGGGCCGGTGCGCAGCAACCAGCGGGGCGCAAAGGCGTTGTTGAGCGCGTTCGGTCTGCCCGGCGGTTACGTGCGGCCGCCACGCATCACCGTGAGCGGCGCCGAACTGGAAGACCTGATTGCCGCGGTGCAGGCGCTGCGGATCCCGGAAATGGCGGACTGGAAACGCGTGTCCTAGTTCACGGGAACGACGCAGTGGAAATGTAACCAAAGGTAAACGAAGGGATAGCCCGTTTCTTTTCATGCTCCAACCGTGCATGCGGGCATGAAAGGGGCTGCCGCACATGATCCATGATGCCGAACAAGAACCAGGGGCTGCGCATCGCATCGCCGGCCTTTTGCTGATCGCGCTCATTGCGGGTTGCGCCGGCCGCGAGCGCGCGCCGGAGGCCGACCCGCCCTGGATGGCGCCGTCGCCGGCCGTGAAGCCGCAACCGGCCGAGGCTCCGGCACCCAGGCCGGTGGAGACGCCTCCGAAGCAGGTCACGACGGTCGCCGTCGCGCCGGAGCCGCCGCCCGCCGTCAGGCCCGAACCGGTCGTCGTCAAGCCGGAGCCTGCCCCCGAAAAGCCGGTGGCCAGGGCGCCCGTGGCGCCCGCGCCGAAACAGCCATCCGCGCCGGCGCCCAAGCCGGCGCCGCTGGACCTGGCGTCATTGGAGAAGCGGCTGAAGGACACCAGCGCCATCGGCGTGTTCACCAAGCTGACGCTGAAGAACCAGGTGGACGACCTGATCAACCAGTTCCGCTTGCATTACCAGGGGCGGACCAAGACCACGCTGGCGGCGCTGCGCCAGCCGTACGACCAGTTGCTGCTCAAGGTGCTTTCGCTGCTGCAGGACAGCGACCCGCCGCTGGCGCGCGCGATCGCGGATTCGCGCGAGGCAATCTGGGGCATACTGTCCGATCCGGAAAAGTTCAAGAATCTCTAGGCGGAGGCGCTGCGATGAACAACCCCATCAGGAACTGGATGCTGGCCGCCGCGCTGCCGGCTTTCCTGGCCGGACCGGTGCTGGCGCAGGACACGCTCGCGAAGGACCTCACGTCCACGATCGCGCTGCTCGGGCTGCCCTGCGGCCAGGTCGTGAGTTCGAAACGGTTGAAGGACAACGACTACCTCGCGGTGTGCAAGGACAAGAACCGCTACCGGGTGTACGTCAACGAGCAGGGCCGGGTGGTGGCCCAGAAGCAATGATGAATGCAGAATGATGAATAAAACGTTCCTGCTTCTGCTGGCGGGTCTGTTTCCCGGCGGTGCGGCGCTGGCGGCGGAGCCGGCGCAGCCGCGCTACAACACGGTGGCGCTGCAGGCGGAGGCGCAACGCGAAGTGCAGAACGACCTGCTCAACGCGACGCTGTACGTCGAGGCGAACGACGCCACCCCGGCGGGCGTCGCCAACGTCGTGAACAAGACGGTCAACGAGGCTCTGCGCGTCGCGAAAGAGTACAAGAGCGTGCGCGTGCGCTCGGGCAACAACCAGACGTACCCCGTCTATTCCCGCAGCAACCAGCTGCAGGGGTGGCGCGGGCGCGGGGAGATCCGCAACGTGGAGGGCGGCGTCAGCGTCATCACGGTTACCGCCAACGGCGCCATCGAGGTACTCGAGTAGCAAGGCGAAAGGCGAAAGGGCTATACCCCGCTGTGCGGGGTCGAAAAGCAGGCTTCTCAGGCTCCTTTCGCCTTTCGACTTTCGCCTTTACCCGGCCCGTCACTTTTCCAGCGCGTACTGCTGCACCAGCTCGATGAAGCGGGCGCGCTGGGGCGTGTTGCCCTCGGCGCCGCTGAAGACGAGCAGCATGGTACTGTTGGCGGCCGTGCTGACCGAGAGTTCGCGCCAGGCCACGTCTTCCATGTGGATGGCGCGCAGGGATGCGGGCATGATCGTCACGCCGAGGCCTGCCGCCACCAGCCCCAGTATCGTCGTCGCATCGTGCGCCTGCTGCACCACGCGTGGCGTGAAGCCGGCGCGCTCGCAGAGCTGATAGACCTGCTCGTAAAAACTCACGCGCGAGCCCCGCGCCCGCAGGATGAAGCCCTCCTTCGCGAGGGACTCGACGGGGATCTCCCGTTCCGGTTCGGCGAGCGGATGGCTCGCGTGCAGCGCGAGCACCAGCCGGTCGTTGAGGACGGGAATCGCCGTGATCCCGCCGGGCATCACCAGCGACGCGGAGGGGCGGATCAATCCGACGTCGAGGGAGCCGGCCGCGAGGGCTTCGAGGATCGGTTCCGACGTCGTGAGGCGCAGGTCGAGCTGCACGTCGGGCAGCGCCTGGCGGTAGGCGCGCAGCGCCCGGGGGAAAACGCGGGAGAACGGCGCGGTGTTGGTGAAGCCGATGCGCAGCGTGCCGACCTCGCCGCGGCCGGCGCGCTTCGCGGTCTCGATGGCCTGGGCGGCATGCGCCAGCGCCGTGCGCGCTTTTTCCAGGAACAGTTCGCCCGCCGGGGTCAGTTCCACCCGCCGCCGATTGCGCTTCAGCAGCACCACGCCCAGATCGCGCTCGAGCGCCTGGATGTTCATGCTGAGCGGCGGCTGGCTGATGTGCAGCCGTAGCGCCGCGCGGCTGAAACTCAGTTCTTCGGCCACCGCGACGAAATAGCGGAAATGGCGCAGATCCATCAGGTATGGGGATTCTTGTTATATATAAATCAGATAACTGATAAGCGAATTATATACTGGACTGGCTGTATGAAATAACCAAGCATCCCTCCATCAGGGAGGTGAACGTGAACACCGCAAAAGCGCTGAGAGAAAAACTGGCCCGGGACCAGGCCGTGTTCGGCGTGTGGGCCGCGCTGCCCGACGCGTTCGCCGCCGAACTGATGTGCGTCGACGGCGTCGACTACATCTGCGTGGACCAGCAGCACGGGCTGGTGGATTACAACGACATGGTGGGGATGCTGCGCGCGATCGAGGGCCGGCACACCGCCGTTCCCTTCACGCGCGTGCCGGTGAACCAGCCGTGGGTCATCGGCAAAGCGCTCGACGCCGGCATGCAGGGCGTGGTCGTGCCGATGGTCAACAACCGCGCGGAAGCCGCCGCCGCCGTCACCGCCTGCCGCTATTCGCCGCGCGGCGTGCGCTCGTTCGGCCCGGTGCGCGCTTCCATGGTCATGAACAGCCGCGACATCGGCGTGATGGGCGACAGCGTCCTGTGCTTCGTCATGGTCGAGACCCGGGAAGGCGTGCGCAACATCGACGAGATCGCGAGCACCCCCGGCCTCGACGGCATCTACGTCGGCCCGGCGGACCTGGCGCTCGGGCTGGGGCTGCAGCCCGATCTCGACAAGGAGGAGCCGGAGCACGTGGCGGCGGTCGAGCGCATCCTCGCGTCGTGCAGGAAGCACGGCATCGTACCGGGCATCCAGTGCGGCAACGGCAAGGCCGCGCGCAAGCAGGCCGACCGCGGCTTCCGCTTCGTGACCTTCACCAAGGATTCGTCCCTGCTGCCCGCGGCCGTAGGCAAGGAAGTCGCCGCGCTCGGCGTGGAAACCGGCATGAAAAATGCCTCGATGAAGGGGTACACCTGATGGGACACCCGGAAAAATTCCAGTACCGCGACGAAGTCGGCGAGCTGATCGCCAATTACGTCGTGAACGTTTCCGGCAAGCTCGACGCGCGCGCCGAGCGCGGGGCGAAGGCCGCGCTGATCGATTCGGTCGCCGTCTCGATCGCCGCGCTGCGGCATCCGGCCGCGCAGAACGCGCGCAGGCATGCTTACCGTTTCCCGGCCGGCGCGGGCGGATGCGTGCTGTGGGGCACGTCGAAACGCGCATTCCCCGACCTCGCCACGCTGACCAACGGCGTGCTCCTGCGCTGCCACGACTACAACGATTTCTTCGTGGGGCGGCGCAACAGCGGCCACTCGAGCGACATCCTCTCCGGCGTGATCGCCGCCGCCGAATGGACCAACGCCCCCGGGAAAAAACTGCTTTCGGCGGTGGCCCTCGGCTACGAAATGGTGGGGGCGGCGTTCGATGCGTTCTCGACCGCGCCGGGCGGGTGGGACTATACGAACCTGTCCACCCTCGGCGCGACCGCGGCCATCGCGCGGCTGCTGAATCTGAATGCCGACCAGACGCGCGAAGCCATGGGCATGACCGTGGTGCCCCATTTCGCCAGCGACGAGATCGAGTCTGGCGAATTGAACAAGCGCGGCGACCTCTCGATGTGGAAGCGCTTCAACGGCAGCGACGCCGCGCGCAATGCGCTCCAGGCCTGCCTGCTGGCGCAGGTGGGGGTCGAGGCGGCGGTGCGGCCTTTCACCGGCAAGTGCGGCTTCATACAAAAGATGAACATGAAGGACGACCCGGTCCCGGTGCTGCGCGAATGCCTCGACCCGAAACGTCCGCTCGCCCGGGTGAACGAGGCTTTCATGAAACGCTGGCCGGTCGGCTCCGTGGCGCAAAGCGCGATACAGGCCGCCATACAGGCGCGGTCGCGGATCAAGGACCTGTCGACGATCAGGCAGATTCGCGTCTTCGCCGAGGAGGGCGCCTACGATCACCTGGTCAAGATCCGCCAGGACCCGTGGAACCCGATCTCGCGCGAAACCGCGGACCATTCGCTGCCCTATATCGTCGCGGCCGCGGTTCTGGATGGCCGCATCACGGTCGGGAGCTTCAACCCGAAAGTGGTGCTCGATCCCGCGCGCCAGGCGTTCATCAAGAAGGTGACCTGCACGCCGGCGCTCGAGCTGGGATCGCATGCCATGGGCAAGCACAAGCGCGTCGAGATGGGCTACCTGTCGCGCGTCGAGATCGAGTTGAACGACGGCACGGTGGTGAAGGGCGATGCGCGGCCGTTCCCCGGGCATCACAAGAACCCGTTCTCCGACGCGGACTTGAATGACAAGCTGCGCGAGAACGTCGAGCCGATCGCCGGCGCTCGGCGAGCGGGCGAACTGATCGAGCTCCTGTGGTCGCTCGACAAGGTCGGGAACACGCGCGAGCTCACCAGACTGCTGGCATTCGGCAGTAAGATAGATATCGACAGCGCCCGGGTGCGCGAGAAGTGACGGGACCGGATAAACGGACTGGAGGCGAACGGACATGCTTTCCGAGGAACTGAATACCCTGCTGACCCGCACCGGGCCCGGCACGCCGATGGGCGAACTGCTGCGGCGCTACTGGATACCCGCGCTGCTCGATACGGAACTGCCGGAGCGCGATTGCCCGCCGGCGCGGGTCAAGCTGCTGGGCGAGAAGCTGGTCGCTTTCCGCGACACGGAAGGCCGCATCGGGGTCATCGACGAATTCTGCGCGCACCGTGGCGTCTCGCTGTGGTTCGGGCGCAACGAGGAGAGCGGGCTACGCTGCCCGTACCACGGCTGGAAGTACGACGTGAACGGGCAGTGCGTGGACCTGCCGTCCGAGCCGGAGTCGTCCGGCATGTGCTCGCGCATCAAGCTGAAGTCCTATCCCTGCGTCGAGATGGGCGGCGTCATCTGGGTCTACATGGGGCCGCCGGCCGAGAAGCCGCCGCTGCCCAACTTCGAGTGGGTGCACCTGCCGCATTCGCACCGCGTCGTCACCAAGCGCTGGCAGGAGAGCAACTACCTGCAGGCGATCGAGGGCGGCATCGATTCCAGCCACGTCTCGTTCCTGCATCGCGGCGACATGGCGACGGACCCGTTCCACAAGAACACCGGCGGCGCCAGGCTGGTGAAATCGATCAAGACCACGTTCGACATCCTCGACGCGCCGGGCGGATTGCTGGTCGGCGCGCGGCGCGACGGCGATCCCGGCACCTATTACTGGCGCATCACGCAATACATCATGCCCTGGTACACGCTGATCCCGCCGTACGCGAACAACGCGCTGAACGGCCACGCGTGGGTGCCGATGGACGACGAGAACTGCATGGCCTGGTCGATGACGTTCCATCCCACCGCGCCGATACCCGAGAAGGACGTCGCGCTCATCAAGGACGGCTACGGCGTTCACGCCGAATTGATCCCCGGCACTTTCCGCCCGGTGGCCAACCGCACCAACGATTACCTGATCGATCGCGAAAAACAGAGAAGCGGCCGCCACTACAACGGCGTCAAGGGACTCGCGATGCAGGATGCCTCGGTGCAGGAGAGCATCGGTACCATCGCCGACCGGACCAAAGAGATTCTCGTTTCCACCGACAACGCCATCATCCTCGCGCGCCAGCGGTTGCTGAAGGCCGTGAAGACCGTGCAGGAAGGCGGCCGCGCGCCGGGGCTCGAGCCGGCCGACCAGCTCGTCCGCTCGGCCTCGATGGTGCTGCCGGTGGATGCCGATTTCAAGAAGCACGCGCTGGAGGCGGTCAAGCACAAGAAAGGCCAGCCGCATATCGCCGTCTGAGGGAGGCGGGTTTCCGATCAACCATTACGATTGCAGGGAGATCCAGATGAAGACAGGCAAGCTGATTGTTGCAACGGCGCTCGCGTGCGCCGCGGTGTCCTCCTCGCTGTGCGGCGCCCAGGAATACCCGGCCAAGCCGATCCTGTTCGTCGTTCCGTTCACGCCGGGCACGGTGGCCGACACGCTGTCGCGGCTGATGCAGGTGCAGCTGTCGAAGAGCTGGGGCCAGACGGTGGTGGTGGAGAACCGCCCGGGCGCGGCCGGCATCATCGGCATCGATTCCGTGGCGCGCGCCGCCCCCGATGGCTATACCTACCTGTTCACCTCGACCGCCTTCGGCACGATACCGGCGGTGAATTCGAAGCTGCCGTACGATCCCCAGCGCAGCTTCGCCCCGGTGATGCTGATGGGCACGAGCCCGCTTTCGCTCGTCGTCAGCAACTACTTCCCGGCGAAGACGGTGAAGGAGCTGATCGCGCAGGCCAAACGGCGGCCGGGCGACCTCAACTACGCGTCGGCCGGCACCGGCAGCGTGTTCCACCTGACCATGGAACTGCTCCAGCACGAAACCGGAACGAAGATGGTCCACGTTCCCTACAAGGGCACGACCGGCGTCATGAACGACCTCGTCGCGGGCCACGTCGCCGGCAGCCTGATGGTGTTCCAGACCGCGGTGCCGCTGGTGCAGGCCGGCCGGATTCGCATGCTCGCGGTGATGAGCCCGAACCGCACCAAGGTGTTGCCCGACGTGCCGACGATCGTCGAGGCGGGCTATCCCTCCATGGTCGTCGAAGCGTGGACCGGCGTGATGGTGCCGGCGAAGACGCCGCCCGCCGTGATCGCGAAGTTCAACGGCGACGTCAACAAGATCCTGGGGCAGCCGGACGTGCAGGCCACCGCCGGCAAGATCGGCGTGACCCTGGTCGGCGGCGCGCCCGATGTCCTGGAGAACCTGGTCCGCAAGGAAATGAAGCAGTGGGCCCAGGTGGCGCAGCGCGCTAATATAAAGAGCGAATAACGAAAGGGCCGGCATGCCGCGCATCGCTCCGGTCGGCGACCGATCGGAGCTCCCCGCGGAGCACCAGGCCGTCGCCGACGCCGTCACGAAAGTCTATGGCCAGATCCGCGGGCCGTGGGGCATGCTGCTCCACAGCCCGGAACTGGCGGCCCGCGTATTGCCGCTGGTGCCTTTCTTCCACGAAAAGAGCGTCGTCGAAGGCAGGCTGCGCTCGATCGCCATCCTCGCCGCGGTGCGCGAGTTCGACGCGGACTACGTGTGGGCGGCGCAGGTCGCCGCCGCGCGCCGCAACGGCGTGCGCGAGGAGCTGATCGATCTCTTGCGGGCGAAAGGCGATGCCGGCGCGCTGCCCGCCGGCGAGCGGGAGATCGTGACCTACGCGCGCCAGCTGCAGCGCACGAACCGCGTCGAACAGGCGGTTTTCGACGCCCTCAAGGACCGCCACGGTTCCCGGTGGCTGGTCGAGCTGACCGCGGTCATGGGTTATTTCGCGCTGGTGTCGGGCATCGCCAACGCCTTCGAGGTGGCCGCGCCGGCGGACGGCGACCGGCTCCCGGACCAGAGGCCGTCTCAATAATGCTCAGAAGCAAATCAGCCACAGAGAGCACAGAGAACACAGAGGGAGGCCCGATTTTCAGGTCTGGGTTCTTCTCTATGGCTAAACGGGGTTTTTGAGATAGGTTCTAGCCATTTCCCGTTTCCGCAAGGAGCAATCATGAAAGTCGGATTCATCGGTCTGGGCACCATGGGCGCGAGCATGGCGCTGAACGCGCGCACCAGGGGCCAGTACGAGATGGTCGTTCACGACCTGCGGCGCGACGCGGCGAAGCCGCACCTCGCGGCGGGCTGCGCCTGGGCCGACTCGGCCGCGGCCGCGGCGAAGGACGTGGACGTGCTGCTGACCTCGCTGCCGGGACCGCGCGAGGTGGAGGCGGTGGCGGAGGGCGTGATCCTGGCCCTGAAGAAGGGCGCGGCCTGGTTCGATCTCTCGACCAATTCGCCGACCGTGGTGCGCAGGCTGCACGAGCGTTTCGCGGCCAGGGGCATCCACGTGCTCGACGCGCCGGTGTCCGGCGGCCCCAAGGGCGCGAAGAGCGGCAAGCTCGCGCTGTGGGTGGGCGGCGACAAGGCCGTGTTCGACCAATATCGCGCGGTGCTCGATTCGATCGGCGACCAGGTGCGCTACATCGGCCCGGTCGGCGCCGGCTCCATCGCCAAGCTGGTGCACAACGCCGCGGGCTACGCCATCCACTGCGCGGTGACGGAAGTCTTCACCATGGGCGTCAAGGCCGGCGTCGAGCCGCTGGCGCTGTGGTCGGCGATCCGCCAGGGCGCGCTGGGCCGCAAGCGCACCTTCGAGCGCATAGCCGATAATTTCCTGCAGAACAAGTTCGATCCGCCGGAATTCGCGCTGAACCTCGCCTACAAGGACGTCACGCTCGCCACCGAGCTCGCGCGCGAGATGAGCGTGCCGATGCGCCTCACCAACATGGCCTACGCGGAAATGAGCGAGGCCATGAACCGCGGCTGGGGCGGCAAGGACTCGCGCGTGTTCCTGCTGCTGCAGGCGGAACGCGCCGGGGTGGAGGTGAAGGTGCCGGCCGCGGACATCGAGGCGGTGATCGACAAGGAAGGCTAGTTGCGTGAGGCGTCAGGCATGAGGAGTGAGGCGGGCATGTCATTACCCCAATACGAGGTTTTTGCGATTCGCTACGCGCGGCGCGACGCGCGCCGCCCCGAGCATTTCGTCGGCGGCGATCCGCACGACGCGCCGATGGCGATGGATTACTTCGTGTGGCTGATCCGCAACGCGGAACGGACCATCGTGGTGGATACCGGCTTTACCGCGGAGGTGGCGGCGAAGCGCAGGCGCGAGTACCTGCGCGCGCCGAAAGCGGGCCTCGCGCTGCTGGGCGTGAATGCGGAGGAGGTGCGCGAGGTCGTCATCACGCACATGCACTACGACCACGTCGGCACGTTTTTCGACTTTCCCAACGCGCGCTTCCACGTCCAGGACGAGGAGATGCGCTTCGTCACCGGCCGGCACATGCGCCAGCCGTACTTCGCGGCCTCGTTCGAGGTCGAAGACGTGGTCGGCATGGTGCGCGCGCTGTTCAAGGGGCGCGTCGCCTTCCACGACGGAGTGGACGAGATCGCGCCCGGGGTGAGCCTGCACCACATCGGCGGTCATACGCCGGGATTGCAGGCGGTGCGGGTGCACACGCAGCGCGGCTGGGTGGTGCTGGCTTCGGATGCCACCCATTATTACGAGCACATGGAGCAGGGTCGCTGCTTCACCAATATGTACAGCCTGGGCGATGCGCTGGAAGGCTACGACACGCTGCGCAGGCTGGCCGGCTCGCCCGGTCACATCATCCCGGGCCACGACCCGCTGGTGATGGCGCGCTATCCGGCGGTCTCGAAGGAACTCGAGGGCATCGCCGTGCGGCTCGACGTCATGCCGCGGGATGAGTGATGAAAACAACGATATAAGGCCCGACGCGATTTTTCGCCGATCGGCCGTCGCGGGGAAAGGGGAAATAGTGATTGCCCTTTCCACCCGACCCGCGTATAAGAACAGGAGGCGTTTAGTTCCTCTCCTTGGGCCCGTTTTCATCCGGGCCGCATCTGCAGCTGCTTCTTCAGGGCCTGGAAAATAAACAACCCCGGGCTTGCCTCCGTCCATCGTTTCGCCAAAGGCACAGATGGCCGTCATCGCCACTTCCTTGCAGCCGGGAGAACTGGCATCGCTGCGCCAGCTGACCAACGGGCCGATGAGGAAACGCATCCCGGCCGAGCACGCCGAGAGGCTGGTCGGCTGCGGTTTCGCGACGATGCAGGCGGGCGCCGTGATCATCACGACCCGGGGCCACGCGAAGCTGGCGTACGAAATCACCCGTTCCAGCTGGTTCGCAACGCCGGTCTGAACGACGGAGAAAGACGCGATCGATGGAACAGGTGGTCGGTTTCGACGAGTTGCGCTGGCTCCAGGAACTGACCCTGAAGACGCAGAAGTCGCCGATACCCGAGTTGATCGGCGCGCGGCTGCTGACGCGGGGCCTGGTCGAGCGCAAGGACGGCCGTTTCGCGCTCACGCCCAGGGGCCGCATCGCGCTGGCCAAACTGAGCTGATGCCGCCACTCATTTTCCGCGACGGCAACGGCGTGAAGGCGCAGTTGATGCACGTCGAAACCGCGCCCGGCCGGGTGCTGGTCGGTCCCAAAAAAATAGACAACGGCTATGCCCGCATCGTTTCCCTCAAGGACGGGTCCGGGCGCATCGAAAAATTCGATTCTGCGTCCGGCGCCTGGCTGGAGGCGCCCGAGAGCGTGACGTTCGGCGAGGTCTGGAGCGCGCCCGCGGCCGCGATGATGCAATTGGCGGCGCTGGCGGCAAAGTCCTGAGCGGGCGACGCAATGCACATCTGGGTGGACGCCGACGCCTGCCCGGCGGTCGTTAAGGAGATCCTGTTCCGCGCGGCCGAACGGCTGCGGTTGCCGATGACGCTGGTCGCGAACAAACCGCTGCGCGCGCCGGCCTCGCCCTACATCCGCACGATCCAGGTGGCGCGCGGGCTCGACGTCGCCGACAACGAGATTGCCCGGAGCCTGGAGCCGGGCGACCTGGTCGTCACCGCCGACGTTCCGCTTGCCGCCGACGTCGTCGCGCGCGGCGGCCATGCGCTGAATCCGCGCGGCGAGTTCTATACCCCGGAGAACGTGCGCGAGCTGCTGTCGATGCGCGATTTCATGGAAGCCCTGCGCGGCAGCGGCGTGCAGACCGGCGGCCCGCAGCCCCTCGACCAGGCGGATCGCAAGCGTTTCGCCGACCAGCTCGACCGCTTCCTGAGCCGCCAGGCGCGCGGCCACCTGAGTCCACTAGAATAGAGCCTGCGATGAACGAGGAGGACTCATGACCATGAGGTATTCGCTGCTTTGGTGCGCGGCGTTTGCCGCGCTGTCGCCGGCGCCGGCGCTCGCGCAGGCCTATCCCAGCAAGCCTATCCGGCTGCTCGTCGGATTCGCTCCCGGCGGCGGCGTCGACATGTCGGCGCGCACGGTCGGGCAGCCGCTCAGTACGGCGCTGGGCCAGACGATCGTGGTGGACAACCGGCCGGGCGCGGCGGGCAACCTCGCCGCCAGCGTCGTCGCCAAGTCGAACCCCGACGGCTACACGCTGCTCATGGCCAACTCCACCATCTCGAACCCGACCCTGTTCAAGAGCCTGCCGTTCGACGTTCGCAAGGATCTCGACCCGGTCGGCCTGATCGCGATCGGGCCGTCGGTGCTGGCCGTGCATCCTTCCGTGCAGGCGAGGAACGTGAAGGACCTGATCGCACTGGCAAAGGCGCAGCCCGGCAAGCTCGCCTACGGTTCCGGCGGCGTCGGCAACATCACCCACCTGGAGATGGAAATCCTCAACGCGATGACGGGCACGAAGATGACGCACGTGCCGTACAAGGGCAGCGCGCCGTCCATCGTCGGGCTCGTGAGCGGGGAGGTGCAGGCGGTGTTTTGTTCCATCCCGTCCGCGCTGGGCCAGATCCGGGCGGGCAAGATCCGGGCGCTGGCCGTCTCGATCCTGAAGCGCAGCAGCGTGCTGCCCGACGTGCCGACCATCGACGAGTCCGGCGTGCCCGGTTACGACGCGGCGTCCTGGTACGCGGTGCTCGCGCCGGCCGGCACGCCGAAGAACGTGACCGGCCTGCTCGGCAAGGAAATCGTCAGGATCATGGCGCTGCCGGAAGTCCGCGGCCGCTTCGCCAACGACGGCTTCGAACCGGCCGGCACCGGCCCGGCGGAGTTCACGAAGTTCCTCAACGCCGAACTGGCCAAGTGGGAAAAGGCCATCCGCATGGCCGGCATCCAGCCCGAGTAAGCCCGCGGCGAGTGACGAGTGATGAGCGGTTCCGCCGTTGATATTCCGTTCGATCCGCTGATCACCGAGATCGCCGAGTACGTGGACGGTTACGCCGTTCGCAGCGAGGCCGCGTTCGACATGGCGCGCCATTGCCTGATGGACAGCCTGGCGTGCGCGCTGGAGGCGCTCGATCACCCGTCGTGCGTCAACCTGCTGGGGCCGGTGGTGCCCGGCGTCACGGTGACGCACGGCGCGCGCGTGCCGGGCACGCGTTTCGTGCTCGACCCGGCCACGGCGGCGTTCAACATCGGCGCCATGGTGCGCTGGCTCGATTTCAGCGATACCTGGGTCACCACGCCGACCACCTCGCATCCGTCCGACGACGTGGGCGGGATCCTGGCGGTGGCCGACTACGCGAGCCGGGTGCGCGCGGCCGAAGGCAGGGCGCCGCTCCTGATGAAGGACGTGCTGGAAGGCATGGTGAAGGCGCACGAGATCCAGGGCGTGCTGGGCGGCGAATTGCCGATCACCGAGCACGGCGTGGATCATCCGTTCCTCGCCAAACTGGCTGTCGCCGGCGTCGCCGCGAAGCTGCTGGGCGCGACGCGCGCGCAGATCGCCAACGCGGTTTCGCTCGCGTTCTTCGACGTAAGCCTGTGCGTGCACCGCTACGGCTCCAACACCGGCCCGCGCAAGGGCTGGGCCGCCGGCGACGCGGTCAGCCAGGGCGTACGGCTTGCGTTGATGGCGGCGAAGGGCGAGCCGGGCTATCCGCAGGCGTACAGCCATCCGAAGTGGGGTTTCGTGACGCACGTGCTGGGCGGCGAGATGCCGAAGCGGGCAACGGCCTTCGGGACCCACGTGATGGAGAACGTGTTCTTCAAGCTGCTGGCGCCGGTGGTGATTCATGCGCAGTCCTCGATTGAATGCGCGCTGGCGCTGCACCCGCGGGTTCAGGGGCGCCTCGACGATATCGCGGAGGTCAGGGTGGCGACACACCGCATCACCATGGAGAAGATCGTGAAGAGCGGCCCGCTGCGCAATTCGGCCGACCGCGACCACTGCCTGCAGTACGCCATCGCGATTGCCTTGATCCACGGGCGCCTGACGGCGGCGGATTACGAGGACGGGGTGGCGGCGGACCCGCGCATCGACCGGCTGCGCGAGAAGATGACCGTGACCGAGAATGCGCGCTACACCGAGATGTACAAGGATCGGTCGGTGCGAGCCAACGCCAACGCGATCGAGGTGCGCTTCAGGGATGGCACGACCACCGGGCTGGTGGAGGCGATCTACCCGGTGGGGCACTCCAGCCGCCGCAAGGAAGGCCTGCCGATCCTGGTGAAGAAGTTCGAGCAGCGCGTCGCGCGCCGCTTCCCGCGCCGCAAGGCGGAAATCGGGGCGCTATGCCTCGATCACGCGCGGCTGATGGCGACGCCGGTCAACGCGTTCAGCGACCTCTTCGTCGCTGAATAGACAGGATTCACCAGGACAAGACTATCGAAGCACGCCAGAACCCGCCAACAACATTAATGGACAGGATTAACAAGATTAGAACAATAAAACCGGAGAGCTCCCGGGCCGGGTTTTTCTGAATTTTGAATCTTGTTAATCTTGTTAATCCTGTCCATTTTGTTTTTGACGGGTGTTGAGTAGCGATGCCTGTCAATCCTGTCCGTTACGGCTCCAGCTTGATGCCTGCGTTCTGGATCACCTTGCCGAGCCGGGCCATTTCCGACTTGACCGTCTGGGCGAGCGCGTCGGGCGGACTGCCGAGCGACTCCATGCCGGCGGCGAAGAACTTCTCCCTGACTTCGGTGCGCTGAAGGAACGGCGCGATTTCCTGGTTCAACCGCGCCACGACGGCATCCGGCGTCCGCGCCGGGCCGAACAGGCCCTGCACCGACACGAGCTCGTAGCCCGGCAGCCCGCCCGCGGCGATCGTCGGCAGCCCGGGCAGCAGCGGGGAGGGCTTCGCGCTGGTCACCGCCAGCGCCCGCAGCCTCCCTGATTTCATGTGCGGGGCCGCCGCGCCCGCGTTGGCGAAGAAGAGCTGCACTTCGCCGCTCATCAGTTCGGTGATCGCGAGGCCGCCGCTTTTATAGTTGATGCGCACCATGTCCGCGCGCGACATGGACTTGAACAGCTCCGCCGCCAGGAACCCGGAGCCGCCGATGCCCGACGTGGCGTAGTTCAGCGCGCCCGGCCGCGCCTTGAGCAGCGCGAGCAGTTCCTTCACGTTCTTCACGGGCAGCGAGGGATGCACGACCAGGATGTTGGGGGAGGTGACCACCAGCGTGATGGGCGTGAAGTCCTTCACCGGGTCGTACGGGGTCTGCCGCAGGAAAGGCGTGATCCACAGGGGTGCTGCGGACAGGCACAGCGTATAGCCGTCGGGCGGGGCCTTGGCCGTGAGTTCCGCGGGCAGGTTGCCGCTGCCGCGGTTGTCCACGATGATCTGCTGGCCCAGCGAAGGGGAAACACCTTGCGCGATCAGGCGGGCGGCGAAGTCCCCGCCGCTGCCGACGCCGGTCACCATGATCCGGATGGGCTTGGCGGGATAAGTCTGGGCCGACGCTGTCGCGGCGAAGGCGATCATGCTGAGGGCGATGCCGAATTGCTTCACAAAATCTCCTCGTTTGAATTGTCATTGTGGCCGTATTTTACAATGAGGGGCGCGGCGCGTTGTAATATTCAGTCGCGAGTCGCGGGTCGCGAGTCACGGGTCACCAGGCGAGAACCGCCGCCCGTTATCGAATGAAAGCCATCGAGGAGACGACATGAGAGACGTTGCGTTGAGGATCATGGCTGCGGGATTTGCCGTGGCCCTGGTTTCGGCGGCGCCGCACGCCGCGGCGCAATACCCGACCAAGCCGGTGCGGCTGATCGTCTCGTCGGGGGCGGGCGGCGGGCTGGATTTCGTCGCGCGCCAGGTCGCGACGCCGCTCTCCGAGGCGCTGGGCCAGACCGTGGTGGTGGACAACCGTGCCGGCGCGAGCGGCAGCATCGCGGCGGAGGTTGCCTCGCAGGCGGCGCCGGACGGCTATACCCTCATGTTCCTCAGCGCGAGCCTGGTGGTGTACGGCATCGTCAACAGGACGCGCTACGACCTCGAGCGCGACTTCGCCGCGGTGTCCCAGGTCGCGGCCGCGTCCTACATGCTGGCCGTGACGCCGGGCCTGCCGGCGAAGAGCGTGAAGGAACTGGTCGCATACGCGAAGGCCAATCCGGACAAGCTCAACTACGCTTCCACCGGCAACGCCTCCCTCGCGCATCTCGCGACCGAGCTGTTCGCGCACGGCACCGGTACCCGCCTCGTGCACATTCCCTACAAGGGGGTCGGCGCGGCGGTCCCCGACCTGTTTTCCGGACGGCTGCATCTGGCGTTCCTCAGCATGGGCTCGCTCTACGGCCACGTCCGCGCGGGGCGACTGAGGGCGCTGGCGGTCGCGAGCGCCGAGCGGGTGAAGATGGCGCCCGAGCTGCCGACGATGATCGAAGCGGGCGTGCCGGGCTACGTGGTGACCCAGTGGCACGGGATGCTGGCGCCGCGCGGTACGCCGCGCCCGGTGGTCGACCGGCTGCACAAGGAGATCGTCAAGGCCGTCGCGCGCCAGGACGTCGCGTCGCGGCTCGCGCTCGACGGTACCGATGGCGTCGCCAGCACCCCGGCGGCGTTCGCGGCCTTCCTCAGGTCCGAGCGCGAGCAGTGGACCAGGGTCGCGAAAGTCGCGAACATCAAGGGCGACTGATGCAGGCCGGCGTCCCGGCCCGCGCTACTTGTGGCGCCCTTGCGAGTACTGCGAGAGCTCCGGCTCGAACTTGCCGTCGATCAGGATGTACATCATCTTCACCGGCTTGCCCGAGCGGTTGCTCCAGGCGTGGTTGGTGCCGCGCTGGATCACGATGTCGCCGGCCTTGAGGTGGACGTCCTCGTCGTCGAGCAGCATGACGATCTCGCCTTCCAGCACCACGGCGTAGTCCACCGACTCGGTGCGGTGCATGAAGGGGTGGCGCTGGTTCTGTCCGAAGGTCGAGGCCTGCGGGTTGCCGCCTTCCTTGAAGAACTCGCGCGCCTGCTCCGGCGTGAGCGTCTTGAAGAACTCCGGTTCCGGCGGAATCTCGCTGATGCGGATCTTGGTGCCCATCACCGGCACGAAGTCGCGCGGTCCCTGCGTGGGATCCGCTTCCTCGCGCGCGATCGGCACCGGCATCGCGGTGGTCTTCCAGATGTCGGTGGACTTGTGGCCGGGGCGGTTGGGATGGGTCCGGATCGAGGTGCAGGGGCCGTCGGAAATGACGACGGCCTTGCCGTTCCTGTCGTGACCGGTGACGACGCGTCGGATGGTGTCTGCCATGAGCCTTCCTCTCCTGTAAGGTCGCTCATGATATCCCGCTGCCGCCGGCAGCGGGGCGCCGCGTTCAGGATGTAGACTCGTTTTTCGGCGGCGGTCCGGCGTTGCGCCGTGCCGCCGCCGGTAAGACCGCGGACTACTTGATCAGCCGGATGGCGAACGGGTACTGGTAGTCGAGCTGGCCGTTCGAGACCTTGACCGCCGCCATGATGGTGAGAATCAGCGCGCCGAGGCCGACGACGAATATCAGCAGGAAGCCGATCAGCACGAACATCAGCACGATGCTGATGACCATCGCGATCGTCACCGTGATCTGGAAATTGAGCGCTTCCTTGCCGTGCTTGTCCACCAGCGGCATGGATTCCTTCTTCATCAGCCACACGATCAGCGGCCCCACGATGTTGCCGAACGGAACGATGAAGCCGGACAGCGCGGCAAGGTGGCAGATCATCGCCCAGTTCTGTTCTTCCTTGGCATTGGCTGCTTGCGGGTTTTCGCTCATTTTTATCTCCCAGGTTGGCGGCCCCTGCGGGACGCGAAGCTAGAATACACCAAGGCTGCGGAGAGGGCGGTTCCATGCCGATTTCGCGCCTGGCGGCGGCCCGGTCACCGTCCAGCATCTGGAAGGGTGGACGCGACCGCTCCGGTATACTTTCCGCGCGGCAAAACAAATACATGGAGGAACCCATCATGGTTGCGATCGGCGGCATCACGCGTTTTGGCGGGGCAGTTGTGCTGGCGGCCGCAATGGCGGCCATGGGTGTCTCCGGCGCAGCGTTCGCGCAGGCCTGGCAGCCCGAGCGGGCAGTGGAGATCGTCGTCGGCACCAGCGCCGGTGGCGGCCAGGACACCTCGGCGCGCTTCGTGCAAAAGCTGATCCAGGAGCACAAGCTCGTGGCCGTGCCGACGGCCGTGGTCAACAAGCCGGGCGCCGGCAGCTCCATCGGCTACACCTACCTCAACCAGCAACCGGGCAACGCGCATCACCTCATGCTGTTGACCGTGCCGCTGCTCACCAACTACATCATGGGCGTCAGCACGGTCAGCTACTCGGACCTGACGCCGATATCGGTCCTGTTCGACGATTACATCGCGGTGACCGTCAAGCCGGACTCGCCGATCAAGTCGGGCCGGGACCTGATGGACCGCATCCGGAAGGACCCGTCCTCCGTCAGCGTCGGTATTCCCTCGATCACCGGCGGCGGCGGGCTCGCCATCCTGCTCGCAGCGAAGGCGATGGGCGTGGATCCCAAGCAGGTCAAGACGGTGGTATTCAAGTCGGGGGGCGACTCGATGAGCGCGCTGCTCGGCGGCCACATCGACGTGATGATGTCCACCACTGCGGCGCCGGTTGCCCAGTTGAAAGCCGGCACGGTGCGCCTGCTGGCGATTGCTTCGCCGAAGCGTCTCGAAGGGATGCTTGCCGGCGTTCCGACCTGGCGCGAGCAGGGCGTGAACGTCGAGTTCTCCAACTGGCGCGGCATCGTGGGGCCGCGCGGGCTGACGCCGGCGCAGGTCGCCTACTGGGAAGGCACTTTCAGGAAACTCGTGCAGATCGACGAGTTCAAGCGGGACGTCGAGCGCAACTTCTGGGTGAGCAACTACCGGGGCAGCGCCGACATGGCCAAGTACCTCAAGGCCGAGCACGAGGAACTGAGGGCGCTGCTGGGCGATCTCGGCATGGCCAAGCGCTAGTTTTCTTTCCTTGCGGCGGTCAGGCCTTGCCCGCGCCGCTGAAGAAGGTGTAGCCGATCGAGCGGTGCAGGCCGCGCCGCATGCCCTCGAAGGCGAGCACGCGGTCGAATTGCAGGTTCTCCACGTTGATGTCGGGCCCGAACTCCTTCAGCAGCCAGACTGGCAGTTCCGGCCAGCCGCCGGGGCCGACCTCGAAGGCGAGCGGCCCGGTTCCCACTTCGGCGACGAGGCTGGCGACGGCGTCGAGCTGCCTGCTCTTCAGGCAGTAGCACAGCGTTTCGTTCTCGACCGCGACCTTGGCGGAGCCCGCGGCGATGTCGGCGCGCACCGTGTCGGCGGCCGCTTTCACGTCGAGCTTGAGATCGCCGATCTTGTTGCCGAGCTCGGTATAAGTCTCGAGCCCGGCGTCCTTCGCCCGACGGATCAGGCGGTCGCGGTCGGCGCGGGCAAGATCGGCGATGCAATCGGTGCTGATCTCGACGCCGGAGAAGCCGAGCCCCGGCAGCGCCTCGAAATACTCGCTTACCTTGTTCTGCAGGTATGCGATCTCGAAGGGGACGCCGCCAGTGAACGTGGCGATGCCGTGCTGGCGGTAGAGCGCGTTCTTCGATTTGAAGAAGTCGGGCGGCAGCCGGCCCACCAGGCTGACGTGATCCGCGTACTTCACGCGATCGAGTATATCGGCGACCGTGTCGAGAAAAGACGCCTGCTGCACCAGCGGCATCGCGAGGTCGGTCATGATGGTCCAGCGCGTGGACCGCGGCTTCGGCGGCGGTTGCGGAATATCGAGAAAGCCGAGCGAGAATCCGCTGCGGTCCGTTTTTTGATTCATGGCCGTGCTCCTGTCGATGCGCTCAATGACACTCGATGACGGCGATGCTAGCATGCAGAAGATGGCATGCAGGCAAATTTTCCATAGCGAATTCCATATTGTGAAGGAACGATAACGTGGGTACTCTCGACGGACAGGTAGCGATCATCACCGGCGGCACGCGCGGCATCGGCCGCGCCACGGCCGACATGTTCGCGCAGCATGGCGCGACGCTGGCACTCTGCTCGCGCAGCCAGGAATCGCTGGACGCGGCAGCGAAGGAAATCACGGTGGCGCACGGCGTGAAGGTGTTCGCGAAGTCAGCCGATATCCTCGACGGTCCGTCGATGGCGGATTTCGTGAAGCAGGTGGGCGAGCGCTACGGCCGCATCGACGTGCTGGTCAACAACGCCGGCGGATCGGAGCAGCGACAGGCGAGCGGCTCGCGCTACCAGGTCTACGCGGTCGACCCGATCGACGGCAAGACGCTGCCGCCGGGGCGCTACGAGGAGATGACCGATGACGAGTTCCTCAACGCGTTCCGCCAGAAGGTCCTCGCGCTCGGCTTCACCATGAAGGCGGTGCTGCCGTGGATGAAGAAGCAGAAGGGCGGCTCCATCATCAACGTGGTGTCGATGAAGGGCAAGCAGCCGCCGCCGCGGGTGGTCAGCTCATCGGTTGCCGCCGCCGCTGCGATGAACCTCAGCAAGGCGCTGTCGCTGGAGGTCGCGGAATTCAACATCCGCGTCAACGTCGTCGCGCTGGAGAGCATCGTCACCTCGCAGACCGAGAAGAGCCGGCAGCGCTGGGCGGCCGACAAGACGATGGAGGAGTTTCTCGCCCCGCGCAACGCCAACATCCCGATGCACCGGCTGGGCAAGTCGGACGAGGTCGCCCACGCCATCTACTGCCTCGCCGCACCGCTCGGCGCCTACATCACCGGGCAGGTACTGTGCGTGGACGGCGGGGGATTGCGCAGTTGGTGACGCGGCGCCTCACGGCTGCGGCAGGCCGTTCAGCGCCGATCCGGCGCGAAACCAGCGGATGTGATCGTCGGAGCAGGTGTGGCGGAGCATCAGCGTCGCGCCGGTTCCGTCAGCATGCCGCACGCGGCACTCGACGGACTTCTCCGGCGCCAGGCCGGCGAGCCCGACCAGGTCGATGCGGTCGTCTTCGCGGATGAGGTCGTAGTCCGCGGGGTTTTCGAAAGTCAGCGCCAGCAATCCCTGCTTCTTCAGGTTGGCTTCGTGGATGCGCGCGAAGCTGCGGGCGATGATGGCCGCGCAGCCCAGGTATCGCGGAGACAGCGCCGCGTGCTCGCGACTGCTGCCCTCGCCGTAGTTGGCATCGCCGACGGCGACCCATCTCAGCTTCTCCGCCTTGTAGTGCCGCGCGACGCGGGCTGCGGGCTGCGATTTTTCGCCGCTGAGCGCGTCGGTCACCTTGCCGGTCTCGCCGGTGCAGGCGTTCACGGCGCCGAGGAAGAGATTGTCGCTCGACCGGTCGATGTGGCCGCGGAAGCGCATCCAGGCGCCCGCCGGCGTGATCTGGTCGGTGGTGGTCTTGCCGCGCGCCTTGATCAGCACCGGCATGCCGGTGAAATCGCGGCCGTCCCACGCCGGCCATCTTTCGAGCAGTTGCAACCGCTCGCTGCGCGGGTCGATCGCGAGCGCGACCGTGCTGTCGTCTTCCGGCGGCGCGAGGTAGGCGCCCTTGATGTCGGCGAAGCCGGCCTGCGGCACGTCGGGCGCAGGGCCGGGCGGGTCGAGGCGGAATGGCTTGCCTTCCGCGTCGGTGAGGGAATCCGTCAACGGGTTGAAATCGAGCCGGCCGGCAAGCGCGAATGCCATGACGATTTCGGGACTCGCCAGGAAATTCTGCGTCGTCGCCCGGCCGTCGTTGCGCCCGGGAAAATTGCGGTTGTACGAGGACAGGATGGTATTCGGGGCATCCGCGGCCTGGCCGCTCCGGTCCCATTGCCCGATGCAGGGGCCGCAGGCATTGGCCAGCACGATGCCGCCGATTGCCTGCAGCGGTTGCATCAGCGCGTCCCGTTCCATCGTGGCGCGTATCTGCTCCGAGCCCGGCGTGATCAGCAGCGGCACGGCGGCCCTGACGCCATGTGCCTGCGCCTGCCGTGCGATGCCGGCGGCGCGGCCCATGTCCTCGTAGGAAGAGTTGGTGCAACTGCCGATCAGCGCGGCGGACAGCTCGAGCGGGGCGTCGATGCGCTTTTCCCGCAGTTCCGTCGCCAGCGCGGACACCGGCCGGGCACGGTCGGGCGAGTGGGGCCCGGTGACGTGGGGTTCCAGCCGCGACAGGTCGAGTGAGATCACTCGGTCGTAGTGTTTCTCGGGCATTGCTTCAGCTTCCGCGTCCGGCGTCAGCAGGTGCGCGTGCCGCGCAATCAGCGGGATCAGGCCGCCGCGCCCGGTTGCCGCGAGGTAGCGGTTCATGCTCTCGTCGGCCGGGAACAGGGACGTCGTCGCGCCCAGTTCGGCGCCCATGTTGGCGATCGTGGCCTTGCCGGTGGCGCTGAACGTGCGCGCGCCCGGCCCGATGTACTCGATGATCGCGTTGGTTCCGCCGGAAACCGTGAGCTGGCCGGCCAGCCACAAGATCACGTCCTTGGGGCTCGCCCAGCCGCCGAGCCGGCCGGTAAGGTGTACCGCGATGCGCCGGGGATACAGCACTTCCCAGGCCAGTCCGGCCATCACTTCGGCGGCTTCCGCGCCGCCGACGCCGATCGCGCACGCACCGAGGCCGCCCGCGTTGGGCGTGTGCGAATCGGTGCCGATGATCAGCTGGCCGGGAAAGGCGTAGTGCTCCAGCACCACCTGGTGGACGATGCCCGCGCCGGGCGCCCAGAAACCGGCGCCGTAGCGCGCCGCCGCCGTGCGCATGAAGTCGTAGATCTCGCGGTTCTGCGCGAGCGAGCGGCGCAGGTCGGCCTGGCCCTCGACCTGCGCCTGGATCAGGTGATCGCAGTGGATAGTCGTGGGCACCGCCACCTGCCTGCGGCCGGTCTGGATGAACTGCAGCATCGCGGTCTGGCCCAGCACGTCGGGCAACACGACGCGATCGGGGCGCAGCTGCAGGTAGCTCGCGCCGGGCTCGAGCGCCTGGCGCGCGGGATCGGCGAGGTGCCCGAGCAGGGCCTTGTCCGCCAGGGTCAGCGGTTTTCCGAGGCGCCGGCGCGCGATTTCCAGGTTGCGCGCGGTCTTGTCGAAGATCGCCGCCGCCAGCTCCGGTGTCGCGTTCACGACCGGCATGTCGGGAGGCCTAGGGACTCGCCAGCAGGTCGAACAGTTCGTTGACCGGCGTTGCCGCGAGGCGCGAGCGGTCGCCGCACAATTCCATGATCCGCCGCCGCTGCGTCCCGGCGTAGATGCGCGCGACGTTGTTTGCGAACTTGCGCTCGAGCAGGGGAATGCCTTCCTGGCGCCGCTGCGGGTGGCCGACGGCGTACTCGACGTCGACGCGCGCCGTGCGGCTGCCGTCCCGGAAAGTGACCTGCATGGCGTTGGCGTTGGAGCGTTTCGCCGGGTCGAAAAAGCCGCGGGTGTAGGGGGCGTGCTCGTGCAGGACGATTTTTTTCCGAAGCGCGTCGATGCGCGGGTCGGCGGCGACCGCTTCCTCGTAGTCCGTCGATTCCAGGCGGCCGAAGATCATGCCGATTGCCGCGATGTACTGCATGCAGTGATCGCGCTCGGCGAAATTCCTGAGCGGCCCGGTCTTGTCGAGGATGGCGAGCGCGTAGCGGTGCGACCAGATGTCCACGCGCTTGATATCCTCCAGCCGGCCCGATACTGCAGGGTGCAGGCGGATGGCCGCCTCGGCCGCAGTCTGCGCGTGGATGCCGGCAGGGTAGGAGATCTTGTACTGCACGTTCTCGATGACGTAGTTGCCGTAGGGGCGCTGGAAGCGGAACGCCTGCCCCTTGTTGTGCACGGCGTAGAAGCCCCAGGTTTTCGCGGTGAGGGCGGAGGAGTAGCCCCCTTCGCCGCGCAGTGCCATCAGCGCGAGCCACGTCCCCCGGCCGGCGGCATCGCCCGCGGCCCAGGACTTGCGCGCGCCCGCTTCGCGGCCGCGCCGGAACAGCGCGAGCGTCTGGCCGTCCAGCCAGGCGTTGGAGACGGCGTTCATGATGTCTTCGCGCGTGCCGCCGAGCAGCTTTGTTACCACGGCGGCAGCGCCGATCTTGATCAGCACCACGTGGTCGATACTCATGCGCGTGGTGAACCCGTTGGCGAGCGCGAGGCAACCCATGACCTCGTAGGCCCGGATCATGGCGTCCTCGACGTCGCGCACCGTCAGCGGCGGCTTGCCCCGTGCTACGCGGGTGCGGGAGTGCCAGTCCGCCGCGGCGAGCAGCCCGCCGAGGCAATCCGACGGGTGGATCACCGTCTCGCCGTAGAACGCGTCGTTGTAGTCGAGCCAGCGGATGAGGGTGCTGATGTTGAACGCGGCTTCGACGACGCCCAGCTCGTACGGCGTTCCCGGCACGCGCGCGCCGTTCGCCACCGAGGTTCCCGGGGTCGAGGGGCCGAGCAGCAGGTTGCACCCCGGATAACCTCGCGCCTCGAACGCGCAACCGAGGCTGTCGATGAGACAGTAGTGCGCCGCCTGCCATGCGCGGTCGCCGCGTATGCGGTAGTCGTGCACGTAATCGGCGATGTCCCGGATGACCTTGTCGAACGCCGGGCGGCTGTTTCCGGATGGCGGGGCCATCAGTTGCTTTCCATTGCCTGCGCCTTCCCGGCGCGGCGTTGCCACATCAGCCACAGCGTGGCCGCGGTGGCGAGCAGGAGGAAGGGCAGCGAGCCGATGTTGACCGCGTGCCAGCCGCTCTGGGAGAGCAGCATGCCGGAGGACGCGGACGAGATCGCCATCGTAAGGAACACCAGGAAATCGTTGGCGGCCTGCGTCTTGGCGCGCTCGGCCGGGGTGTGGCATTCGGTCAGCAGCGCCGAGCCGCCGACGTACATGAAGTTCCAGCCGACGCCCAGCAGGAACAGCGCCACCCAGAAATTGAGCAGCGCGGTGTCGGCGAGCGCGGCGAGGATGCAGACGAACAGCAGGGCGATGCCGGCGAGGATGACGTTCAGCACGCCGTAGCGGTTGATGAGCGAGCCGGTGAAGAACGACGGGCCGTACATCCCGATCATGTGCCACTGCAGGACGAAGGCCGCGTCGTGGAAGTGGTGGTCGTGCGCGCGCATGGCGAGCGGCGTCGAGGTCATGAAGAGATTCATGATGCCGTAGGACAGCATCGAGGCGAGCACCGCGACGACGAACACGGGCTGGCGCATGATCTCTTTCAGCGGTCGCCCCGAGTCCTTGCGCTCTTTCTCCGACAGCCGCGGAATGTCCAGCGGCATCAGGATCAGGGTCGTCAGCACGCAGACGACGATGATCGACAGGTACGATCCCATGTAGGCGTGCGCCGGCACCGCCTCGACCGTGTGCTTCGCCATCTCGGGGCCGACGATGCCGCCGAGGATGCCGCCGGCCAGCGTCAGCGAGATCGCCTTGGCGCGGAAATCCACCTCGGCGGCGTCGGCGGCGGCGAAGCGATAGTACTTGCCGAACGCGGAGAAGATGCCCATCACGCCCATGCCTGCGCACAACAGCCAGAAGTGGCCGAGGTACAGCGCGAGCGCGCAGATCGCGGCGCCGATCATGCCGGCCACCGTTCCCGCCTGGAAGCCGCCGCGGCGGCCGATTTGCCCCATCAGGAGCGACGCCGGTATGGTCGAGACCGCCGATCCCAGCACGTAGCAGGTGAGAGGGATCGTCGCGAGCGCCTTGTCGGTGGCGAGCGCGAAACCGGCCAGCCCGGTGACCGAGATCATCGTCGCGGTGGTCGTCTGCAGCGCGGCCTGGCAGCCGGACAGCACGAGCACGTTGCGGTGTTGCTTTTCCATGATGCGGACGCGGATGCGTCGATGAAAATTCGAACAGGCGACACTATAGCTGAACGCGTGAGGCATGAGGCGTGAGGAGAGAGGTGGAAGTAGAATCCGTCGATGGACATACTCACGCATGGATTGCTCGGCGCGTCGCTGGCGCAGTCGGCGGCGCAGCCGCGAGAGGCGCGCATCGCCGCCGGCGTCGGGCTCGCGGCCGGCTTGCTGGCCGATGCCGATGCGTTGATCCGCAGCGCGTCCGACCCGCTGCTGGAGCTGGAGTTTCACCGACATTTCACGCACGCGCTCGCTTTCGTGCCGGTCGGGGCGCTGATCGCGGCGGCGATCCTGTGGCCGTTCCTGCGCAAGCGCATCGCTTTCCCGAGGCTCTATCTCTACGCTTTTCTCGGCTATGCGCTGGCGGGCTTCCTCGACGCCTGCACCAGCTACGGCACCCATCTCTTCTGGCCGTTCTCGGACGGCCGCGTGTCGTGGAGCCTCATTTCCATCGTCGACCCGGTGTTCACCGTGCTGCTGGCCGTGCCGCTGGCGTTCGGGATCATCAGGCAGAAAGCGCGAGCCGCGCAGATCGGGGTTGCGCTGGCCGCGGGCTATCTTGCACTCGGGCTGTTGCAGCACGGGCGGGTGGAATCGGCTGCGCGATCGCTGGCGGCGGAGCGGGGGCACCGGCCCGAGCGCCTGCTGGTGAAGCCGACGATCGGTAATCTTCTGCTGTGGCGCTCGACCTACGTCGCGGATGGCCGGATCCACGCCGACGGCATCCGTATCGGCGCGGGCGAAGCGCGCATCTATCGCGGCGAGTCTGTCGAGCTGTTCGATCCCGTTCGCGATTTGCCGTGGGCGCCGCCCGGGTCGGGCGCGCGCCTGCAGGCCGAGCGCTTCATGCGATTCTCCGACGGTTACGCTGCGCGGCATCCCGCCCGGCCGGATTTCGTCGGCGATGCGCGCTACGCCATGCTGCCGACCGCCGTCGCGCCGCTGTGGGGCATCGTCTACGACGGCAACCGGCCCGACTCGGGTGTCCGCTTCGTCACCGACCGCACGTTGACGCCGGAGACGCGGCAGCGGTTTCTCGACATGCTGCT
>CAZOQY010000002.1:0-14226 GCA_964581835.1 uncultured Streptomycetaceae bacterium
GGAGCAGGTACTCCATCAGGGCCTTCTGCACGTGCAGCCGGTTCTCGGCTTCGTCCCAGACCACGCTCTGCGGACCGTCGATGACCCTGGCCGCGACTTCCTCGCCGCGGTGGGCCGGCAGGCAGTGCATGAACAGCGCGTCTTTCCGGGCGGCCTTCATCATCTCCACGTCCACCCGCCAGGCGTCGAAATCCTTTCTGCGCTTGGCGGTCTGGGCCTCGTCGCCCATGCTGGTCCAGACGTCGGTGGTGATCAGGTCGGCGCCCTTCGCCGCCTTCATCGGGTCCCCGAATTCCTCGTAGTGGTCGGTGCCGTAGAGACCCGCGCGCTCGGGCTCCACCTCGTAGCCGGGCGGGGTGGAAACGTGCACGTTGAAGTCGAAGGTCTCCGCCGCCTGCAGCCAGGTGTTGCAGACGTTGTTGGAATCCCCGATCCAGGCCACGGTCTTGCCGCGGATCGAGCCGCGGTGCTCGATGAACGTGTAGATGTCGGCGAGGATCTGGCACGGGTGGTACTCGTTGGTGAGGCCGTTCACCACCGGCACGCGCGAATGCTCGGCGAACTTGTCGATGATCGCCTGCTCGAAGGTGCGGATCATCACGATGTCCACCATGCGCGTGATGACCCGCGCCACGTCCTCGATCGGCTCGCCGCGTCCCATCTGGGTGTCGCGCGTCATCAGCGTGATCACGGTGCCGCCCAGCTGGTGCATGCCGGCCTCGAACGAGACGCGCGTGCGGGTGGACTGCTTCTCGAACACCATGGCGAGCGTGCGGTCGCGCAGCGGCTGGTACGGGACGTAGCGCTTGAACATGTCCTTGATCCAGCGCGTGCGCTCGAACAGGTACTCGTACTCCTCGAGCGAGAAGTCCCTGAATTGAAGATAGTGCCGGACGGCCACGGGCGCAGCTCCGAGAGTGAAGGCAGGCTCAGGCCGACTGCGCGGCGGCCTGGGGCGCGCTCTGGCGGTCGAGGAAGCGCGTGATGAGCGGGACCAGCGTTTCCAGCAGCAGCCCCGCCTCTTCCTGCCGGAAGACGAGCGGCGGCAGCAGGCGCACGACGTTGTCCACCGTGACGTTGATGAGCACGCCCTGCTCGAGCGCCTGTTGCACCAGCTCGCCGCAGGGGTATTCGAGCTCGACGCCGATCATCAGTCCCTTGCCACGGATCTCCCGGACGCCCTTGAGTCCCCCGATGCGGCGCGCGAACTCGGCGCGGATGAAGTCACCGACCTTGACGGCGTTGTCCATCAGCTTTTCCTCCTCGATGATGTCGAGGGTGGCGAGCGCGGCGGCGCAGGCGAGCGGATTGCCGCCGAAAGTCGAGCCGTGGTTGCCCGGCTTGAACAGTTGCGCGGCGGGGCCGTTCGCGAGGCAGGCGCCGATCGGCACGCCGTTGGCGAGGCCCTTGGCCAAAGGCATTACATCGGGCATGACGTCCGAATGCTGGAACGCGAACCACTTGCCGGTGCGCCCCATGCCGCTTTGCACCTCGTCCAGCATGAGCAGCCAGCCGTGCGCGTCGCAGATCTCGCGTAAGCCCCGCAGGTAGCCGTCGTGGCAGATGTTGACGCCGCCTTCGCCCTGAAACAACTCGACCAGCACCGCGACCACGTTGCGGTTGATTTCCGCGACGCGCCTCACCGCGTCGAGGTCGTCGAACGGCACGCGCACGAAACCGGAGAGCAGGGGCTCGAAGCCCGCCTGCACCTTGCGGCTGCCGGTGGCGGAGAGGGTGGCGATGGTGCGGCCGTGGAAAGCCTTCTCCAGCACGATGATCGCGGGCGCCTCGATGTTCTTCTTGTGGCCGTGGAGCCGGGCGAGCTTGATCGCCGCTTCGTTGGCCTCGCAACCGGAGTTGCAGAAGAACGCGTTGTCCATGCCCGAGATCGCGGCAAGCCGGTCGGCGAGCTTTTCCTGCAGCGCGATCTGGTAGAGGTTCGACGTGTGCACGAGCCGGCCCACCTGCTCGCGCAGGGCGGCCACGTACCTGGGGTGGCTGTGGCCGAGCCCGCACACCGCGACGCCGGCCACCGCGTCGAGGTAACGCTTGCCGCTCGCGTCCCACAGCCACGAGCCTTCGCCGCGCTCGAAGGCGACGGGCAGCCGGGCATAAGTGTTCATCACGTGCGACATGGTCGACCCCGTAAGCAAGGACCCCAAAAGCAAGCACGGCGGCCGGAGCCGCCGTGGACGTTCATATTGTCACTCCATCAACCCCTTGGGCGCAAGCGGGAATTTCCCCCTTGCCGTCATGCGGGCGTCATCGGATTTTCCACGGATGCGTATAGTAATATGACGCTCGATATTTTCGCGTTTTCTCATGTTCGAAGGCTCTCCCGAAATCGTCATCCAGGGCGTCACGGAATCCGGCCATCCCTTCCGCCCCAGCGACTGGGCGGAACGGCTGTGCGGGATGATGTCGGTGTTCGGCCAGGACCGGCACCTGTCCTATTCCCCCTTCCTCAAGCCGATCATGGCCGGGGGCATACGCTGCGTGGTGGTGGACCTGCGGCTGGAAGGGCTCGACCCGGATGCGTTCCGCTTCCTGCTGGGGTTCGCCCGAGACAACGAACTGAAACTGCGTCCCGGGCGCAAGGACAAGCGCCCCGAACAAGAAGTTGTCGGCAGCCCGCCGACAACTTCTTAAATGAACTTCCTGGGACGAGTGCGGCAGGTCGGGGATTACCCGCGGGGCTGACGGGATGTTTCACCCATAAGGAATTCGCGGGGTGAAGCCCCGCGAATTCCTAGGCCATGGCCTTGATGCGGGCCGAGAGGCGGCTCTTGTGACGCGCGGCGGCGTTCTTGTGGATGATGCGCTTGTCGGCGATGGAGTCGATCACGCCGGAGGCGCGCTGGAGCACGGTCCGTGCCGCGCCCTTGTCGCCTGCCTCGATCGCTTTCCTCACGTTGCGGATCGCGCTGCGCAGTTCCGAGCGCAGGGCGGCGTTGTGCTGGCGGCGCTTCTCGGCCTGGCGCGCGCGCTTGCGGGCTGATGCGATATTGGCCATGTGCGGTAAACTCCGGTGCTGAATCGGAAGTAAGTCGGAAAAAGGGCGCCATCTTACTGATGTTCGGGGGTTTTTGCAACGTTTTTGACGCGGGCGGCTAGGGGCGCGAACCTGTCATGAATCTACTGAGGGCCCTGGCGACGGTGAGCAGCATGACGCTCGTCTCGCGCATCCTCGGCTTCGTCCGCGACCTCGTCATCGCCCGCGTGTTCGGGGCGGGTCTTGCCACCGACGCCTTCTTCGTCGCCTTCAAGCTGCCCAACCTGCTGCGGCGGTTGTTCGCGGAGGGCGCGTTCTCGCAGGCGTTCGTGCCCATACTGTCCGAGTACAAGAACCGGCGCGGGGAGGACGAGGCGCGCCTGCTGGTGGACCGGGTGGCGGCGGCGCTGGCGCTCGCCCTCTTCATCGTGACGCTGATCGGCGTGATCGCCGCGCCGGCCATCGTCTACGTGACGGCGCCGGGATTCACGACGACGCCGGGCAAGTTCGAGCTGACCGTCGATCTTCTCCGCGTCATTTTTCCCTACATCTTTTTTATCTCGCTCACGGCGCTTGCTGGCGGCGTGCTAAACACCTACAGCCGTTTCTCCGTGCCGGCAGTGACGCCGGCGCTGCTCAACCTGTCGTTCATTGCCTTCGCGCGGTGGGGCGCGCCGTATTTCGACCCGCCGGTGATGGCGCTCGCCTGGGCGGTGTTCGCGGGCGGCGTGGCCCAGCTCGCGTTCCAGGTACCGTTCCTGGCACGCATCGGGCTGTTGCCCCGCTTCAAACTCGACTTCAGGGACGAGGGCGTCAGGCGCATCCTGCGCCAGATGGGGCCGGCGGTGTTCGGCGTCTCGATCGGCCAGGTGAGCCTGGTGATCAACGTGATCTTCGCTTCCTTCCTCGTCACCGGCAGCGTTTCCTGGCTCTATTACGCCGACCGGCTGATGGAGTTTCCGATCGGGCTGCTGGGCGTCGCGCTCGGAACGATCCTGTTGCCGAGCCTGTCCCGTTACCACGCCGAGAGCTCGCCGCAGGAGTATTCCGGCCTGCTCGACTGGGGGATGCGTCTCACGCTGCTGCTGGCGGCGCCAGCGGCGGCGGCGCTGGCGCTGCTGGCCGTTCCGCTCGTCTCGACGCTGTTTCATTACGGCGCTTTCGGCGCTGACGACGTGTTCGCGACGCAACGCGCGGTGATCGCCTACAGCGTGGGCCTCATCGGGCTCGTCATGGTCAAGGTGCTGGCGCCCGGTTTCTACGCGCGCCAGGACATCCGCACGCCGGTCAGGATCGCCGTCGTCACGCTGGTGCTGACCCAGATCATGAACCTCGTTTTCGTCTGGCCGCTCGCCCACGCGGGGCTCGCGCTCGCGATCGGACTCGGCGCGTGCTTCAACGCGGCGCTGCTGCTGCGCGGCCTGCGCCGGCGCGACATCTATCGCCCGCAGCCGGGCTGGCCCGTGTTCCTGTTCAAGCTCGCAATCGCCGTCTACGCCATGGGCGCGGTGTTGTGGGTCGCTTGCGGCAGCGACGCGTCGTGGCTTGCCATGGGCGCCATCGAGCGCGCGCTGTCGCTCGCCTGGATCGTGGCGCTGGGGGCGGCGACTTACTTTGCCGCGTTGTGGCTGCTGGGTTTCCGGCCTGCGGATTTTTCGCGCCGCGCCGCGCAATGACTTTTCCCGCCGTTGCGTCCGGCCTGCGGCCCCGCGCGTAGATGCCGGGGTGGACGGGCGATCGGGTGTGATAGCATTTACAGCGATGTCCGATGCAATCCATCCCGTCTCATGCCGGCCCGCCGGCAACCCGCAATCGCGGGCCGCGCGCCTTCGATCTTCGCGCGGCGCGTTCTCGCAGGGACGCTGACCCTAACGGCGCCGTGAACGCCGTCAGCCGCAACCGGGTGTCCCGGGACCGCTTCGCCGGGCGATCGCAAGACCACGATTTAGGAGAATTCTCATGGACAGACGAGCATTTCTGAAAACCGGCACCCTGATTCCCGCCGCTGCGCTGACCGGTCTTCCGCGCGCGGGCCTGGCGTCCACCCCCGGCCAATGGCGGGTGTTCGAGGTCACCACGCACGCCGAAATCCAGTTTCCCGCCGGCGTCACGCGGATCTGGCTGCCGGTGCCGCTTGCCTCCGATACGCCGTATCAGAAAAGCCTCGGCAATACCTGGAGCGCTGAGGGCGGCAAAGCCGGATATGAGACGGACGTCAAGTACAGCATGGGCGTGGTGCATGCCGAGTTTCCCGAGTCGGTCAAGACGCCGAAGCTCACGGTCGTCAGCCGCTTTGCGACCGTGGAGCGGGATCACGTGGTCGACGTGTCGCGCCCGGGCAAGGTGGTCAGGGAAAACCCGGCGGTGCTGCGGCTAAACTTGCAGCCGACCGAGCTGATTCCGACCGACGGCATCGTGCGCGAGACGGCGCGCGAGATTACCCGCAGCGCCAAGAACGACATCGAGAAAGCGCGCGCGATTTATGAATGGGTGGTCGATAACACCTATCGCGAGCCGACCGTGCGCGGCTGCGGCTGGGGCGACATCAAGTCCATGCTCGAGACCAGGAATTTCGGCGGCAAGTGTGGCGACCTCAACGCCCTGTTCGTGGGCCTGGCGCGCGCGGCCGGCATTCCGGCGCGGGACGTTTACGGCATACGCGTCGCGCGCTCGCAGTACGGCTACGCGAGCATGGGCGTGGGCAGCCCGAATATTTCCCGCGCGCAGCATTGCCGCGCCGAGTTCTACTCGCCGGCCCACGGCTGGGTGCCGGTCGATCCGGCAGACGTGCGCAAGGTGATCCTGGAGGAGCCGCCGGGCAAGCTGGCGATGACCGACGAGAAGGTCGTTGCTGCGCGCAAGCGCCTGTTTGGCGGCTGGGAGATGAACTGGCTCGCCTACAGCTACGCACACGACGTGCAGTTGCCGGGCGGCAAGGCGGTGAAGATCCCGTATTTCATGTACCCGAACGGCGAAACTGCGCAGGGGCGGCTGGATCAACTCGATCCCGAAAACTTCAAGTACGCCATTACCGCGCGCGAACTGAAGAACGCGTGATCCTCGAGGCGGCGGCACGCTCCGGCCGGGCGTGCCTCCACAATTTTGTCCGATGAAATCGATGCTGCGCGGCGCGGTTTTCTGCCTGCTGGGCCTGGCCGCGGCAGTCTCTGCCGCCGATCTCAAGCTCTGGACCGGCGGTCCAGCGCCGGCGCTGGCGTTGAACGACCTCGACGGCCGCGTGCACCGGCTGGCTGATTACCGTGGCAAGGTGGTCCTGATCAACTTCTGGGCGACCTGGTGCGCGCCGTGCCGCGACGAGATGCCTTCGATACAGTCCCTCAAGGAAAAACTGGCCGGCAGGCCGTTCGCGGTGCTCGCGGTCAACCTCGACGAGCCCGAGTCGCGCATCCGCAAGTTCCTGTCGCAGATGAAGGTGGACTTCACCGTCCTGCTCGATCCCGGCAGGCCCACGGCGAAGGCGTGGGGCGCCCGCATCCTGCCGGCGAGCTTCGTCATCGGGCCCGACGGCCGCATCCGCTATACGCTGGTCGGCGAGATCAACTGGGACAACGAGCACGTGGTGGCCCGCATTTCCGAACTATTGCCGGCGGGCAGATAGGAAATTGCGCGGCGGCTTGTGCCGCGCAATTTCCTAAAGTTCATAGTTCGACCCGTTACCCTTGAGCGTCGCGTCCACGATCGCGCGCTTCAGGTGCGGCGCGAACAGCTCGATGAACTCGTAGACGTAGCTGCGCAGGTAGGCGTTGGGCTTGACCACGATGCGCGTCGTGCTGGCCTCGAACAGGTGACTCGCGTCGAACAGTCTCAACCCCAGGTCGCGGGCGGGGTCGAACGCCATCTTGGCGAGGATGCCGATGCCCAGGCCCATCTCGACGTAGGCCTTGATCACGTCGGCGTCGATGGCCGTCAGCACCACGTTGGGCGTGATGCCCTTGCCGTCGAACGCGCGCTTGATCGGCGAATCGCCGGTGAAGGCGAAATCGTAGGTGACGATCGGGAAACGCGCGATGGCCTCGATGGTCAGCTGCTTTTCTTTTTGCAGCGGATGCTTCAGCGGCGTGATCACGCAGCGGTTCCACTGGGCGCAGGGCAGCAGCACCAGCCCGTCGTAGAAGCCGACCGCCTCGGTGGCGATCGCCAGGTCGGCTTCGCCCGACCTGACCAGTTCCGCGATGTCCTGCGGGCTGCCCTGGCGCAACGACAGTCGTACCTTGGGGTAGCGCTGGCTGAAGCGCGCGATGATCGGGGGCAGGGCATAGCGCGCCTGGGTATGGGTGGTCGCTATCGTGAACGAGCCCGTACCCTCGGCGCCGAAGTCCCGCGCGACCTGTTTCAGGTTCTCGGCGTCCTGCAGGATGCGCTCGGCGATGGTAAGGATCGCGCGGCCCGGTTCGGTCATGTCCACGACGCGCTTGCCGTGGCGCACCAGGATGTCCACGCCCAGTTCGTCTTCCAGCTGGCGGATCTGCTTGCTGATTCCCGGCTGGGAGGTATGCAGCGTTTCCGCAGCCTCTGACAGGTTCAGTCCCCGCTTGGCTACTTCGCGCAGATATCTTAATTGTTGTAATTTCATATAGTTATACTAAATACTATTAAGTTATTAAAGTCTAACACAATATTCTTTTACAGAATAATGATCGCTACATAACATGCGACCTCACCGATTTGATTGGGGGATACCGGTGTATCGCTACGACGAAATCGACCAGAGGCTGGTGAACGAGCGGGTCGCCCAGTTTCGCGACCAGACTCGCCGTTTCCTCGACGGCAAGCTGCCGGAAGACGATTTCCGTCCCCTGCGGCTGAGAAACGGTCTCTACATCCAGCGCTACGCGCCGATGCTGCGCGTGGCTGTTCCTTACGGCCTGCTGTCCTCGCGCCAGTTGCGCATGCTCGCGCACATCGCGCGCAAGTGGGACCGCGGCTACGGTCACTTCAGCACGCGCCAGAACATCCAGTACAACTGGCCGAAACTCGAGGACGTGCCCGACATCCTCGCCGAACTGGCGAAAGTGGAGATGCACGCGATCCAGACCAGCGGCAACTGCGTGCGCAACATCACCACCGACCATTTCGCGGGGGTGGCCCCCGACGAGATCGTCGATTCATTCGTGTGGTGCGAATTGCTGCGCCAGTGGTCGACGTTCCATCCCGAGTTCAACTACCTGCCGCGCAAGTTCAAGATCGCGATCAACGGTGCGCGGGCCGACCGCACCGCTACCTACCTGCACGATATCGGTCTGCACGCGGTGCGCGATGAGGCGGGACAGGTCGGTTTCCAGGTCATCGTCGGCGGCGGCATGGGGCGCACGCCCCTCATCGGCCACGTGATCCGCGAATTTCTGCCGTGGCCGCACCTGCTGAGCTACGTCGAGGCCGTGCTGCGCGTCTACAACCGTTACGGCCGGCGCGATAACCTGTACAAGGCGCGCATCAAGATACTGGTGAAGGCGCTTACGCCGGAAGCGTTCCGCGAGGAAGTCGAGGCGGAATGGGCGCACCTGAAGGATGGCCCCGCCACGCTGACCGTGGAAGAAGTGCGGCGCGTCGAGGGCCGCTTCACGCGGCCGCAGTACCAGCGGTTGTCCGGCGACGATGCCGGTCATCTCGCCCGCCTGGCTGCCGAGCCGGGATATGCCGCGTGGGCGAAGCGCAACGTTCACGCCCACAAGATCCCGGGCCATGCAGCGGTCACGCTCTCGCTCAAGAAGACCGGCGTGCCGCCGGGTGACGCCACGGCCGAGCAGATGGACGCGGTGGCGGCGCTCGCGGATCACTACAGCCAGGGCGAACTGCGGGTCTCCCACGAGCAGAACCTGATCCTGGCGGACGTGCTCCAGTCGGACCTGTATGCCCTCTGGACCCAGGCGAAGGCGCTGGGACTGGCGAGCCCCAACATCGGGATGATCACCAACATCATCGCCTGCCCGGGCGGGGATTTCTGCTCGCTCGCCAACGCCAAGTCGATCCCGGTTGCACAGGCGATCCAGGAGCGTTTCGACCGCCTCGATTACGTCTACGACATCGGCGAACTCGACCTCAACATCTCCGGTTGCATGAATTCGTGCGGCCATCACCACGTCGGGCACATCGGTATCCTTGGAGTCGACAAGAACGGCGAGGAGTGGTACCAGATTTCCATCGGCGGCAACCAGGGGCTCACCCGCCCCGGCGCGCCGGCGGCGGTCGGCAAGGTGATCGGCCCGTCCTTCGCGCGCGAGCAGATTCCCGATGTGATCGAGAAGCTGGTCGGGGTCTACCTCGAGCTGCGCGAGAGCGGGGAAGAGCGCTTCATCGACGTGGTGTGGCGCGTCGGCATCGAACCCTTCAAGGAACGCGTTTATGGCACTCATCATCAAAGACAGGAACGTCGTAGCCGATCCCTGGCTGCGGCTTGAGCGCAACGCCGACGGCAGCTTCCCGGCCGTTCCGCCCGCAGGCGACGTCATTGTGCCGCTCGCCTTGTGGCGGGAGCAGCGCGAGTTTCTGCTCGCCCGTCCCGGCCGGCTTGGCGTCTGGCTGGAAGGCCACGAGGAGCCGTCAACCATCGCCGGGGACCTGAAGCTGTTTGACGTCGTGGCGGTACATTTCCCCAAATTCGCCGATGGCCGCGGTTACTCGACCGCCCGCCTGCTGCGCGAGCGCTATGGCTATAAAGGCGAGCTGCGGGCGACCGGGGACGTGATTCGCGACGTGCTCTTCCAGCTGTCTGCTTGCGGCTTCAATGCCTTCGAGTTGCGCCAGGGCGAGGATCCGCGCGAGGCGCTGGCGGGTTTCAAGGATTTCAGCGAGTGCTACCAGGGCACGGTCAGCCAGCCGTTGCCGTTGTTCAGACGTCGTAGTGGATTATCGGTATAAGGGATTCGCCAGCCGCCCGGCTGGCGAATCCTTTCGGAAAATATGAACGGTAAAGTCTATTTGGTGGGTGCCGGTCCCGGCGCGCCGGACCTGCTTACGTTGCGCGCGGCAGATATCCTGAAGCGTGCGGACATCGTGTTCCACGACGCGCTGGTGCATCCGGCGGTGCTGACGCTGGCCGCCCGTGCCGAGAAGGTCGCCGTGGGCAAGCGCTGCGGGAAATTCACCACGGCACAGCAGTTCATCAACAAGCGCCTCGTCGACGCGGCGCGCAAGCACAAGGTGGTCGTCCGTCTCAAGGGCGGCGACCCGATGCTGTTCGGGCGCGCGCAGGAGGAAATCGCGGCGCTCGCTGCCGCGGGCGTGCCGTACGAGGTCGTGCCGGGCGTGACGTCCGCGCTCGCGGCCGCGGCGGAAGCGGGCGTCTCGCTGACCCAGCGGGGCGTTGCGCGCAGCGTTGCCTTCGTGACGGCGCGGGTGGGCGCCGGCGAAGAGCCGAGCTCGTGGGCGAAAGGTGCTGCCGCGGCCGACACTGCCGTCATCTACATGGGTGCGGGGCAGGCGCGGGAGATCGCCGAGGCATTGATGGCGTCGGGCGCGCCGCGCGACCTGCCCGTGCTCGTCTCGGAAAACGCAACGTTGCGTGAGGCCCGGCGTGTCGCGCTCACGCTGGAGGAACTGCCGGAAATCGCGCGATACGGTTATGCGGGGCCGACGCTCATCATGATCGGGCGGGCTTTCGCTGCCGCGCTGGCGGCTTCCGAGCGGGCGGCTCTCGATAAATATCCCCGCGCCGTGGCGCGCGAACGCTAGACCGTAACTTCCAAAACACGCTACAATTCAAGCTTTTAGGCTTGGTTTGTATGCGCGTGACCCGCGGCATTCCTGCCGCCGCTGCCGGTCCGGCAGCGCTCACCATCGGCAACTTCGACGGCGTTCACCTCGGCCACCAGGCGATGCTGGCCGAGTTGAAGCGTGCGGCCGGCCGCCTGGGCCTGCCCGCCTGCGTAATGACGTTCGAGCCGCACCCGCGCGAATTCTTTGCCCCGGACAAGGCGCCGACGCGGCTGACTTCGCTGCGCGAGAAGCTGGAGTTGCTCGCGTCATGCGGCGTGGATCGCGTGCACATCTGCCGTTTCGACTACGGGCTCGCCCAGACTACGGCGGAGGAGTTCATCGAGCGCATCATCGCCCGGGGGCTGGGCGCGCGCTGGGTGCTGGTGGGCGATGATTTCCGTTTTGGCGCGCGCCGCGCCGGCAGCCTCGTCATGCTGAAGCAGGCCGCCCCGCACATGGGCTTCGAGGTTGCCGCGATCGCGAGCGTGATGCTGGACAGCGAGCGTGTTTCCAGCACCGCGCTGCGCCAGTCGCTGGCGGACGGGAACCTCGACCGGGCGGCGCGGCTGCTCGGGCGCGCCTATTCGATCAGCGGTCGCGTGGTCGCCGGCGACGGGCTGGGACGCAAGCTCGGCTTTCCCACCGCCAACGTGCAGATGAAGCACAACCGCCCGCCGTTGACCGGCATCTTCGCGGTGCGGCTGCACGACGCCACGCACGGGGCGCTGCGGGGCGTCGCGAGCCTGGGCGTGCGTCCCACGGTAAAAAAGCAGGGCGCGCCGGTGCTGGAGGTGTACGTGCTCGATTTCTCGGGCGACCTCTACCGGCGCCACGTCCGGGTGGAATTCCTGCACAAGCTGCGCGACGAGGAAAAGTACGCCGACCTGGCGACGCTGACGCGCCAGATCGCGCTCGACGCAAAAAACGCAAGAGCGTTTTTTGACGGACACGGCGCACGCATCCCAAGAAAGACGGGTTGATGGCTGATTACAAGAAAACGCTGAACCTGCCGGACACCCCGTTTCCGATGCGCGGCGATCTCGCGAAGCGCGAGCCGCTGATGCTGAAGAGCTGGCAGGAACGAAAATTTTACCAGCGCATCCGCAACGCGCGCCGCGGGCGCGAGCGCTTCGTGCTGCACGACGGGCCGCCGTACGCCAACGGCGACATCCACATCGGCCACGCCGTCAACAAGATCCTCAAGGACGTTATCGTCAAGAGCCGCACGCTGTCGGGCTTCGACGCGCCGTACGTGCCGGGCTGGGACTGCCACGGCATGCCGATCGAGGTGCAGATCGAGAAGACCCACGGCAAGAACCTGCCGACGCGCGAGACGCAGAAGCTTGCCCGTGCCTACGCCGCCGAGCAGGTCGAGCGCCAGAAGAAAGACTTCATCCGCCTCGGCGTGCTCGGCGACTGGGACCGGCCGTACCTCACGATGAACCACCGCAACGAGGCGGACGAAATTCGCGCGCTGGGTACGCTGCTGAAGAAAGGCTACGTCTACCGGGGATTGAAGCCGGTCAACTGGTGCTTCGACTGCGGCTCCGCGCTGGCCGAGGCCGAGGTCGAGTACGAGGATATCAACGATATCGCCATCGACGTCGGTTTCCCGATCTTCGAGGAAGATCGGGAAAAATTAAGAAAAGCCTTTTCGCTGGATAAGTTGCCTGACGGGCCGATTTACGCGGTTATCTGGACCACTACTCCGTGGACGCTTCCAGGCAATCAGGCGCTGAACGTGCACCCGGAATACGACTATCAGCTCGTGTCGACCGAGCGCGGTCTGCTGATCCTGGCGGTCGAGTTGGCCACGGCATGCCTCGATCGCTACGGCCTCACCCGGCGCGACGTGCTCGGCACCTGCAAGGGCGCGGCGCTGGAGAGAATCAGCTTCAGGCACCCGTTCTACGACCGCCTGTCGCCGGTCTATCTCGGCGATTACGTCACGCTCGACACCGGCACCGGCATCGTGCACTCGGCGCCGGCCTACGGCGTGGAGGACTTCCAGTCGTGCCGCCGCTACGGCATGAAGGACGACGAAATCCTCACGCCGGTGATGGGCGACGGTAAATATGCCGCCTCGTTGCCGCTGTTCGGCGGCCTGATGATCTGGAAAGCCAACCCGAAGATCATCGAAAAGCTGGCGGAGAGCGGCGCGCTGTTGTACCAGGAGGGCTACCGCCACAGCTACATGCACTGCTGGCGGCACAAGACGAAGATCGTCCTGCGCGCCACCGTGCAATGGTTCGCCGGCATGGACGAGGTGCCGGGCTACAACGGTGTCAAGCCGGCGGAGCCGCTGCGCGCGACCGCGCTGCGCGGCGTCGAGGCGACGCAGTTCTACCCGGCGTGGGGCCAGGCGCGGCTGCACGGCATGATCGCCAACCGTCCCGACTGGACGCTCTCGCGCCAGCGCCAGTGGGGCGTGCCGATGCCGTTCTTCATCCACAAGGAGACCGGCCAGTTGCACCCGCGCGCGCTCGACCTGCTGGAGCAGGTGGCGAAGCGCGTCGAGCAGGGCGGCATCGAAGCGTGGCAGTCACTCGATGCCGAGGAACTGCTCGGCGACGACGCGGCGCACTACGAGAAGGTGAAAGACACGCTCGACGTCTGGTTCGATTCCGGCTCCACGCACTACACGGTGCTGCGCGGATCGCACCAGGCCGAGTCCGCGTTCCCGGCCGATCTCTACCTCGAGGGCTCGGACCAGCACCGCGGCTGGTTCCATTCCTCGCTGCTGGTCGCCTCGATGATGGACGGCGTGCCGCCGTACAAGTCGCTGCTCACGCACGGCTTCGTCGTGGACGGCGAAGGCCGCAAGATGAGCAAGTCGAAGGGCAACGTGATCGCGCCGCAGCAGGTCGCCGACGAGCTCGGCGCGGACATCCTGCGGCTGTGGGTCGCCGCCACCGACTACTCGGGCGAGCTCTCGATCTCGAAGGAAATCCTCAAGCGCGTCGTGGAGTCCTACCGCCGCATCCGCAATACCCTGCGCTTCCTGCTCGCCAACACCAGCGATTTCGACCTGAGGCAGGGCAAGCTGCCGGTCGAGGAGTGGCTCGAGATCGACCGCTATGCCCTCGAACTGGCGCGCGACCTGCAGGAGAAGGTGACGGCCGATTACGAGCGCTACGAGTTCCACACCGCGGTCAAGCGGCTCGTCGCTTTCTGCTCGGAGGACCTCGGCGCGTTCTACCTCGACATCCTCAAGGATCGCCTGTACACGACGCGGGCGGACTCGAAGTCGCGGCGTTCCGCGCAGAACGCGCTCTGGCACATCACCAACTGCCTGCTGCGGTTGCTGTCCCCCGTCCTGAGCTTTACCGCACAGGAGGCGTGGGAGACGTTCAGCGACCAGACGGAGCGCAGCGTGTTCGAGGAGGAATGGCACGAGCTCCCCGGCGCGCGGCTGGACCAGTCCCTGATCGACAGCTGGTGGGATGTCCGCAACTCGAGAGAGATCATCAACAAGCGCGTGGAGGAGAAGCGCGTGCAGGGACTGATCGGCTCCTCGC
>CAZOQY010000002.1:14236-35643 GCA_964581835.1 uncultured Streptomycetaceae bacterium
TCGAGGAGGAATGGCACGCGCTGCCGGTCGCCCGGCTGGATCCGGCTGTGGTCGCGAGCTGGTGCGACGTGCGCAATGCGCGGCAGGAGCACATCAACAAGCGAGTCGAGGAGCAGCGCGTGCAGGGCCGGATCGGCTCTTCGTTGCAGGCCGAGCTCGACATCCACGCCGAAGGCCCGGTCTACGAGTCGATGAAGCGCCTGGGCGACGATCTGCGGTTCGTGTTCATCACCTCGCGCGCCACGGTTCACGAGCGGAAGGGCGCCGGCCTGTCCGTCGAAGTGACGCCCAGCGCCCACGCGAAATGCGAGCGGTGCTGGCACTATCGCGCGGACGTGGGCGGCAACGCGGAGCATCCGGCCCTGTGCGGCCGTTGCGTGTCGAACCTGGCCGGCGCCGGCGAGCAGCGGACCTACGCATGATGCGCAAGTGGCTCATGCTCGCGCTGGCAATCGTGGTCGCCGACCAGGTCACCAAGTACGCGGTGGTGCAGTACTTCTCGTCCCATCCGCCGCTCGTCGTCGCGCCTTTCCTCAACCTGTTGCTGGTCTACAACCCCGGGGCCGCCTTCAGCTTTCTGTCGGATGCGGCCGGCTGGCAGCGCGGGTTTTTCATCGTCATCGCGCTGGCGGCCTCGGCCTGGATCGTGTACCTGTTGCGCAAGTACCCTCATCAGCGCCTGTTCTCGCTCGCGCTGTCGCTGGTGCTGGCCGGCGCGGTCGGCAACGTGATCGACCGCATCTTCATCGGGGCGGTGGTGGATTTCATCGATTTGCACGCGTTCGGCTGGCATTGGCCTGCTTTCAACGTCGCCGATTCCGCCATCAGTTGCGGCGCGGTCCTGCTGATCTGGGACGCCCTGCGCCCGCATGGCGCCGGTTCGACCGAAGCCGGCGCCTGACCGGGCCGCGCGGCGGGAGACGCAATTGGCGCAGGCATTCGATCCCAACAGCGAAGAGGCCCTGTTCGCCACGGCCAGCCTGCACTACGGCCGCCGTGAGCTCGATCAGGCGCAGCGCCTGTGCGACCGCGTAATCGGCGGTAATGCCCGTCACGCCGGCGCGCTGTACCTCAGCGGCCGGATCGCGCTGACGCAGGGACGCCTGCCGGCGGCGAAGGAGTGGTTCGCCCGTGCGGCCGCGGCCGGTCCGGAAACGAAAATGCTGCTCGATATCGCCGACGTGCTCGAACAGGCCGACGACCTGGCGGGCGCGCTGCACTACTGCCGGCACGCGTTGCTGATCGCGCCGTTCGACCCCCGCGCCCGCTACCGGGTGGGCATGCTGTTGCTGTGGACGGGCGATGGGGCGGGCGCGGTCGCCAGCCTGCGGGAGGCGCTGAGCCTCGACCCGGCGCTGAACGAGGCTCGCATCGATCTCGGACGCGCGCTGCTGGCGACGGGCCAGTACCGCGAGGCGCAACAGGCGTTGCAGCCGGTGCTCGATCTGCAGCCGCCTTCGGTGAGCGCGCTCGTATTCCACGGGCTGGCCTGCCACGAGCTGGGCGAGTTCCCGGCGGCGATCGAGAGCCTGGGGCGCGCCCTCAAGCTCGAGCGTAACCCGGCCTACACGCTGTGCAATCTCGCCAACGCCTACCGCGACGCGGGCGATTTCGACCGCGCATCGGAGCATTACGAGCGGGCGATGGCGCTCGCGCCCGACAACATGGAGACGCGCAACGATTACGCGCACGGCTTGCTGGCGACGGGCCGGTTCGAGCGCGGCTGGGCGCTGTACGAGGCGCGCTGGGGCGCTGCCATGCGCAAGGATCACGCGCTCTACGCGCAGCCGCTGTGGAACGGCGAGCCGCTCGCGGGCAAGCGCCTGCTGGTCTGGACCGAGCAGGGCATCGGTGACGAGATCCTGTTCGCGGGCCTGTTCGGGGAGCTGCAGGCGCTGGGCGCGTCCTGCACCGTCGTCAGCGAGCCCAGGCTCGCGCGGCTGATCGAGCGGTCGTTTCCGGGCATGCGGGTCGTCGCCCGCAAAAGCGAAGCGCACGCTGCGCTGCTGAAGGAATCTTTCGACTATCAGGTGCCGGTCGGCAGTCTGGGCCGGCATTTCCGCCGTGGCCCGGCGGACTTTCCGCGGCATTCGGGTTACCTGCGCGCCGATTCCGTCAGGGCCGAGGCGTGGAGGACCAGGCTCGCCACGCTGGGCGCCGGCGGCAAGATCGGCATCTCCTGGCGCGGCGGCCACCTGGCGACGCGTCGTCACCTGCGCTCGATCGACCTCGAGGCGTGGCTGCCGATTCTCCGAACGCCGGGACTCGTGTTCGTCAGCCTGCAGTACGGGGACTGCGCGGCGGAGATCGCGGCGCTGCGGGACACTCATGGCGTGGTGCTGCACCACTGGCAGGAGGCGATCGACGACTGCGACGAGACGGCGGCCCTGGTGTGCGCGCTGGACCAGGTGGTTTCCGTGTGCACTTCGGTGGCGCATCTTGCCGGCGCTCTCGGCCGCCCGGTCCGCGTGCTGGTCCCGGCGGTGCCGGAGTGGCGCTACGGCCGCGAGGGCGACGGCATGCCATGGTACCCCTCCGCGCGACTCTATCGGCAGCCACGCGTCGGTGAGTGGGGCGGTGTCGTCGAGCGGGTAGCCGGGGAACTGAGGGGGTTATAATCCCGCCATGCAGGTTCTGCTCGCCAACCCCCGCGGATTCTGCGCCGGCGTCGACCGCGCGATCGAGATCGTCGAGCGCGCGCTGGCGATCCACGGCGCGCCGATCTATGTGCGGCACGAGGTGGTCCACAACAAGTTCGTCGTCGCCGATCTTCGCGGCAAGGGCGCCGTGTTCGTCGAGGAACTGGCCGAGGTGCCCGAGGGGGCGACGGTGATCTTCAGCGCCCACGGCGTGTCCCAGTCAGTGCGGCGCGAGGCGGAGGCGCGACGGCTCAAGGTATTCGACGCCACCTGCCCGCTGGTCACCAAGGTGCACGTCGAGGTCGAGCGGATGCGCGAGGCCGGCCGCAAGATCATCATGATCGGCCATCGCGGGCACCCCGAGGTCGAGGGCACCATGGGGCAGAGCGAGGGCGGGATGTACCTGGTCGAGAAGCCCGAGGACGTGGCGCGGCTGGATCTGCGGGACGAGCACAATCTCGCGTTCGTGACCCAGACCACGCTGTCGGTGGACGACGCCCAGCAGACCATCAATGCGCTGAAGGTGCGTTTCCCGGCCATCGTCGGCCCGCACAAGGACGATATCTGCTACGCGACTCAAAACCGCCTGGACGCCGTTAAAGCGCTGGGGCGCCATTGCGAGGTGGTGATCGTCGTCGGCTCCCCCAACAGCTCGAATTCGAACCGCCTGCGGGAGGTCGCCGAGAACCAGGGCATCGCCGCCTACATGGTCGACAACGCCTCCGAGCTCGATCCGTCCTGGGTCGCCGGCAAGGCCGTGGTTGGCGTTACCGCGGGCGCTTCCGCGCCCGAGGTGCTGGTGCAGCAGGTCGTCGAGCGACTGCGCGCGATGGGCGCGGAGCGCGTCACGCCCCTGTCGGGCATCGAAGAGAAAGTCACTTTCTCGCTGCCGCGCGCGCTGACCGCGTCGCGCGCCGCAGTCGAGGACGGTTGAGCGAGGCGCTTCCTGGCGCAGCAGCGAGCCCCCGGCAACCCGGCCGCCTTGCTGGCCGCGGCCGGCGGCCACTACAACCGCCGCGAGTTGAACGACGCCGAGTGGGCGTGCCGGCGCCTGCTCGAGATCGAGCCACGGCAGCCCCAGGCGCTGCACCTGATGGGTCTGGTCGCCATGGCCAGGGGCGACGCGCGAACGGCGCAGAACTGGCTCGAGCAGTCGGTGGCGGCGCGGCCCAGCCCGGAGGTGCTCTGCGATCTGGCCGCCGCGCTGACCCAGAACTGGCAACTCGACCGCGCGGTGAAGTGCTGTCGTCAGGCGCTGGCGGTGGCGCCCGATTTCGCCGAAGCGCACTTTAACCTCGGCACCGCCCTGCACTGGGGCAAGGATTACCCGGGCGCGATCGAGAGCCTGCGGGAGGCCCTTCGGATACGGCCGGATTACCTCGCCGCGCGCGTCAATCTCGGCCGGGCCTTCCTCGGCGCGGGCCGCTACCCGGAAGCGCAGCGCGAACTCGAGCAGGTGTTCGCCGTCAGCCCGGACCACACCGGCGCGCTGCTGTTCTACGGCATCTGTTGCCACGAGCAGGGCGATTTCGCGCGCGCGGTCAGTTACTACGACCGCGCGCACGCGCTGCGGCCGCAGGCGCACGACGTCCTGGGCAATCTCGCCAATGCCTATCGCGACGTCGGGAATTTTGCCCGTTCGGACGAGCTGTTCGAGCGCCTGCTGGTGATCAACCCCAACTATCCCGAGGCGCGCAACGATTACTCGCATTCGCTGCTGGCGCGCGGGCAGTTCGTGCGCGGCTGGGACCTGTACGAGTCGCGCTGGGAAGCCAATCAGTGGCGCGACCGGCAGGCCTACAAGCAGCCGCCGTGGAACGGGGAGCCGCTGGCGGGCAAGCGGCTGCTGGTGTGGGGGGAGCAGGGCATCGGCGACCAGATGATGTTCGCGAGCCTGCTCCCGGCGCTGCTGCCGCAGCCGGCGCATTGCGCCGTGGTGGTTGACGAAAAACTCGTGCCGTTGTTCAGGCGCTCCTTTTCCTCGCCCGAAATCGTCCCGCGCCGCACCGAGGCGCACGGCGCGCTGCTGGAAGAGCCGTGGGACTACCAGGTGCCGATTGCGAGCCTGGGGCGGCATTTCCGCCGCAGCTGGGCCGATTTCCCGCGGCACGCGGGCTATCTGCGCGCCGACCCGGCGAAGGTCGAGGCGTGGAAGTCGCGGCTGGCGGCGATGGGGCCGGAGAGGAAAGTGGCTATTTCGTGGCGGGGCGGCTTCGTCGGCACGCGGCGCCACCTGCGCTCGATGGACCTCGATGCCTGGCTGCCGATCCTGAAAACGCCGGGCCTGCAGTTCATCAGCCTGCAGTACACGGACTGCGCGGCGGAAATCGCCGCGCTGCGCGAGAAGCACGGCGTGGTGCTGCACCACTGGCCGGAAGCGATCGACGATTACGACGAGACCGCGGCGCTGGTGTGCGCGGTCGACCGGGTGGTCTCGGTGTGCACGGCGCTGATCCACCTGACCGGGGCGATGGGCCTGCCGGTGTGGATCCTGGTGCCGGCGGTGCCGGAATGGCGCTACATGCGAGAGGGGGACAGCATGCCGTGGTACCCCTCGTCACGGCTGTTCCGCCAGCCGGCTGTCGGAGAATGGAGCAGCGTGATCGAGCGGGTCGCCGGCGCAGTCGGGGATTTTTCCCCGCAGGACGCACGGGGCTGACCGCGTCGCTTCACTGCCCGCCGGAAGGGGCGGGAGGTTTACCGCTGCCGGGCAGCGTGGCTTGCGTGCCGGTTTCTTTCCGGATGCCTCCGCCGAGCTGCCCCGGCGGCAGGGGTTCGATGCTCCGGCAGCGCGGCGGATCGCTCTTCGGTACCGGCTGATAACCCTTCTGACACAGCTTGACGCAGTAGGCACCGCCGGGTTCCTCGTCGCGCAGGCATTCCTGGAGGCGCGTCCGGCGCACCTTGCTCGGCTCGTACTGGTCGTAGACAGGCTTCTGCGACGCGGGCGGCTTCTGCGCGGTGACGACGCCAGCCGGCATCGCAAGAAACAGGCCGGCGAACAGAATCAGCGCGCGCATGCTTTGAGGCGTGCCTACTTGATTACTTCGCGGTAGGACACGCGCCGGCCCGAGCCGCCGGTGCCGCCGACGTTGACGCCCACCGGGGTCTTGGTGCCGGTGGCGCCCGTCGCGATGCCCTTGAACACGCCGCTCGGCAGCCGTACCACCACCAGGCCCACCGTGATCTGGCCGGTGAATTTCTGCGCGACCTGCTGGCCGGGCGATGAGGCGACGTAGGAACCGGAGGCGTAGTTGAACTGGTAGATGAAGCTGTCGCCGCCGACGGTGCACGAGTTGTTGTTCGGCACGTTGGCGACCACCACGAGCGTGCCCAGCACCAGTTGCGGGTCGAGGTTGACGCGCTCCCCGGGCGAGGTGCTGCCGGGGTTGAGGTCGACGTACCAACCGACGTTGTTGGTCCAGTTGACGGTGTTGTTCGACGTGGTGCGCGAGGTGCCGTTGTCGGTCAGCGTTTGCTGGACCAGGTTGTTCGGCGCGGCCAGGCCGCGGATGTCGCCGTGGCCGGCGGATGCGCCCGAGGCGAACGCGTCCTTGATCGCGTAGATGCTTTGCTGGTACGCCCACGGTAGCGAGATCGTGGCCGGGTCCACCAGGTCGTCCACCCCGAGGTAGCGGCCGGTGCCGACGAAGACCACCCGCTTGCTGTCGATCACGCCGAGTTCCGGCCGCGAGGTGATCGACTGCGGCCTGCCGGCGGCGGCGTCCTTCAGTTCCGCCAGCTTCAGAACGTGGGGCGGATTCGTGCTCATGTCGAACCGCCACAGGTTGCCGAGCAGATCGCCGCCGTAGATGAAGGTCGCGGTGTTGTCGTTGTTGAAGTTGTCCGCGAAGGCGCTGATCTTGGACAGGCCTGCCGGCGTCGTGGTGCTGCCCGCCCCGGTGCCGACCTTGTAGATGGCGGCGCCGGTGAACAGGTCGCGCACGTAGAGGTAGCCCAGTCCGTCGCCGAGCCCGCCCTCGTAGTTGTTGATGCCGGAGGTGAAGATCGCCACCCACTTGCCGGCGTTGGCGCCGTGCGCCGCGAGGTTGGGCAGCTTGGTGATGATGGCGTTGCCGTAGGAGTAACCGATGTCGGCGTCCGAGGTCGCGCACAGGTTGCTGTCGGCGCAGATCTCCCACAGGCCCTTGGGCGTGACCGGATCGGTGACGTCGAGCGCGTAGAAACCGCGCCCGCCCTTGTTGAGTCCGCCCACCAGGATGGTCTTCCACGCGCCGCTCGCGACCGCGCTGGTCGTGGCGGGCGTGGTCGTCTCGAACGCGTCCATCACCTGCGGCGAGCCGTCCACCAGGAACTTGTGGTGGATGTCCCAGGTATCGGTCGCAAGCTTGTGCACGTTGGGGAAGATCATGCGCGGCATGTAGGCCCACAGCTCGGTGCCGCCCGCGGCGCTCGCCGCGGAGGTGGCGACCGCGTTGGGCGTGTCCTCGCCGTTGAACGCGTGCACCATGCCGTCGTTGGCGGCGATGTAGAGCACGCCCTGCCGCGTCGCGTTCGCCGTCTTGAACGCGCTGTAAAGCGGGCTGACGGTGTCCTGGAAGTTGAATACCGGCGCGCGCACGTAGGCCGGCGTGGCGTTGATGGGATCGCCGAGGATGTGGTCGCGGTCGCGGTAGATGCGCTCGACCGCGAGCAGCGAGCCTTCCCAGCGGGTCTGGCCGCGCAGCCAGTTGACCATGTTCTCGCCATTGTCGGCGAGCGCCCGCGTCGCGGCGTCCATGAGGCTGTACTGGTTGAGGTTCGCGCCCTTGGCCTGGAAGCAGCCACGCTCGGTGGAGGTGCTGCAAACACTGCTGGCCGTATTGCCGGACAGGTTGCCCCAGAGGAAGGGCACGAGGTTGGTGTTGGCGGCGCCGGTGGCACTGGCGCCGAATTTCCAGATTGAGCGGGTGTCCGACAACGCCGTGGTCTTGGCGTTCAACAGCCCCTGCGCTTCCCACACCACGGCCGGCAGCACGTTGCCGGTGTTGGTGTCGATGCGCTGCGCGGTGATCTGGCCGTCCCACTTCACCGTGCGGAACGTCGAACTGTAGATGAAGTTGTCGGTTTCGGTGATGTTCGGGCTGCTGGTCGCCGACGCCGAGGCCGCCGCCGTCTGGATCTTCAGCGCGGACAGCGCGCCCGAGAGGCCGTCGGCCAGCGAGTTCGGGTCGGCGGCGCTGTAGTAGGTCCCGCGGCCGTTGACCGCGGCGTGCCAGAGGTCGTCCAGCGTGGTGGGCGAGCTGGACGACGGGATCGGCCAGTTGCAGGTTTGCCCCGCGGGCAGCCAGGAGCAGGTGGTGTCCGCGTTCTTGATGCGCGCGAAATCGCCGGTGGTGGCCGTCTCGTAATCCGAGCGGTAGTTCATGAGGCCGGTCAGACCCAGGCCCAGCGTGAACGTCACCATGTGCTGGTGGGACGCCACGTCCTTGTCGTTGGTCGGCACGTTGTTGGGCGCCAGCGCGCCGGTCGTGCGCAGGTCGGTCTTGTAGTAGTACATCGCCACGTCGGCGAGCGTGTTGGGGCTGCCGGCGAACGTGGTGGTCACCGTCTGGCCGCCCGCGGCGGTCGTGGTCGGATTGGTCGCCAGGGCGGGGGCGGGGTTGGCGTTCGACACGGTGGTGCCGCCGTTCGAGGACACCGTGGACGTGCTCGAGGTCGTGTTCGAGAACGTGGCGAGCGCCGCCGTGAGCGAACCGGAGGTGCAGCCGTTGACGTTGCCGGCCGGGTTGCTGAGCGGCGTGACGTTGGTGAACGTGATGCCGACCGTGGAGGTGGTGCTCGATCCGGTCACACCGTCGGTGACGGTACTGACGATCTGCAGCACGCGGTCGCGCTTGAAGATGCGCCGGCGGTTGCCGCCGCACGCGCACGATGTCTGTCCGCCGGACGTCACGCCGGAAACGAGGCTCCCGAACGTCGTGCTGTTGTTCGACAGGCAGATCTGATGGATCGTTTCCGTGACGTTGCGGGTGGTTTGCTCGACGTTGGAGTCGCAGGGCGTGATCTGCGTGAACGAAATCGAGGTGACGTTGGTGGTGGCGCTGGTCTGGGTGCCGTCGGTCAGCGTCACGTTGAACGACAGCTCGCGCCGCCGCTCCCACACCGATTTCTGGCCGCTCGAACAACCGCAGGCGGTGGTATTGCTGCCGCTGTTGCCGCCGGTCGTCCAGTTGGTGATGGTGCCGCTACCGGTGCAGATTACCCGCTCGCGTTCGAGAAAGGGCGTGCCCGTCGTTTGGATGACGCCGGTGCCGTCGAGCGTGCCGGTCGGCCGGCTCACGTACACCGGCGTGCCGGATGTGGGCACGTTGTCCTGGTTGCCCACGGCGACGCCCGCGGTGTCGACGGCAACCGTGCCGCTGTCGTTCCAGTAGCCGTCGGTGGTGAGCAGCGCGAAATTCTGCTGGCACGAGTACTGCATCGGGTCGGCGCTCATGCCGTCGTTGATGCCGGTGGTCACGCCGGCGAAATGCCGGCCGACGCGCGAGAGCGCCAGCCGCAGCGGCGTGGAACCGTGGTCGGTTTGCGAGTAGAGCAGGGTGTAGAAGTTGTCCTTCTGCGTCGTGCCGAACGTGCCGATCGGCAGGTAGCGGGTCGTGGTGACGACGCCGCTGACGGACGGATTGATGGTGATGAAGCCGACGCGGTAACGGTCGTCGATGGTCCGGAACGCGAGCCCGGTGGCGGTCTTCATCATCGCCATGCGGGTGCGGTAATAGGAAAACCAGTTGGCGTAGTTTTGCAGTTCCTGCGCGTAGGTGCAGGTCGTGCCCGCGCCGCAGTCGGGACGCACGGCGGTCGCGCTCTTCGCGTAGGTGGCGGTGGACGATGTGATGTCCACCCGCGTGAAGCGGCCGAGGCGCGGGTAGATGAAAGTGCCCACGCCGAAGGTCTTGCGGCACTTCGGGGAGGAATTGACCACCGAGGCGTTGACCGCGATGCTGCGGCCGGCCGGGATGCTGGTGGCGAGACTCAACGAGGTGGTGCCCGCCGAACTGATGGTGGCCTGGAACTGCGTGCCGTCGTCGAGCGGGACGGTGATCTGCTCGCCGGCGGTGAAGCCGCTCTGGCTCGCGACGCTGATCGTCGTCGCGCCCGCGCTCGCCGCGACGCTGACCGTGGCCTGGTCGTTGCCGGATACCGCGGCGGTGGATGCGGCGTCGGTGGTGCTGGCGCAGTAACGGACCGGGGCGGGGAAGGTGAAGCCGGTCGGCGCGGAGCCGTCGGCGTTGGCCAGCGCGCAATTCACGAGATTCTCGTCGCTGCAGTATTCGTGCGCCGCGATCCTGAAGTAGTACGGGTTGCCGGTGTTGCGCACCACCCGGTACTGGAAGCCGTTGCCGGTCGAGGACCCGGCGGGGTAGCCGCCGTTCGCGACGTCGTTCTTCCAGTACAGGAAATAGTTGTTGGGCGCGGCGGGGATGTTGTTGATCCCGTTGCGGCGGCAGATGGCGCTGTCGTTGAACTGGGACGTGCTCGGCGAGGGCACCGTGCAGTAGTAAATGTCGCGGGTGTTCGTTTTCAGGTTGCGGGTGGAGGTATTGAGGTAGGCGTCCAGGTACGCCGCCGCCGGATCGATGTTGCCGAGAGTGATGCCGCTGGAGTTGACGCCCGCGGTGTACTCGATGTCGGGGTTGTAGTAGACCTGGTTGAACTGGGCGCTGTAGTAGGGTGCTTCACCCCAGTCGGACGGGGTGCTGCCGTCCATGCAGGGCGTGGCGGCGACGTTGACGGTGCAGCCGGCGGTGCCGCAACTGGTCAGGGTCTTGCAGTTGTTGCGAGTGCCGCCGCCGGCGCCCGGGCCCGAGTAGATGTTGTCGGGCATGTAGTCCCACATCATGCTGCCCGAATCATCCAGGATGTACATCAGGTTGGGCAGCACCGCGTCCGAGGGCGAATTGGCGAGCGGCACGTCCGCCAGGTCGGCCAGTTCCGCGAGTCCCGGCCCGGTCAGCGAGGCGGCGAGACCGCAGGCCGCGATCATCGCCGGAATGACCTTGCGCTTGTAGACCATGGAACGCTTCGGGTGGGATTTCATGCTCGTGTTCCTCGATGGGGGTGCGGGCTTACACCTGGATCAGCACGGTCACCTGGGTGACGCTGACGGTATTGCGCGGTCCGTCCACCCGGGTGGTGATGCGGTAGTAGATCTGCGGTATGCCGACGAACACCGGCGAACCCACGCTCATGCTGCCGCCGGCGCCGCTGCCCGTGGCGGGGTAGTAGAGCCCGCACACGTTGGCGGTGGTCGAGCCCGCGCAGTTGGCGTTGTAGGCCACGTCGGCGCAGTTGCACATGCGGTGGATCAGGTAGCGCACGACGTTGCCGGCGGCGTCCGCCCCGCCGACCTGCCCGAACTCGTTGGCGAGCGAGACCGAGTTGGTCCAGTTGGCGTTGTCGAACCAGTCGGGCTCGCTGGACGTGCGGGCCGAGAAATAACCGACGAGGTTGTTGGTGGTCTGCAGCGTGGTGCCCGCGCTGTTGGCGGCGAGCCAGTCGAACGCCGCCTTGACGCCGCGGTCGGCGCCCTGGAGGGTCGCCTGCCGGAAGGCCATATTGCCGGCGATGCCGAGCGAAGTGTCGACCGAGCGGATCATGGCGATGCCGGCGAGCGTCATCGCCACCAGCACGATCAGCGCGATGAACAGGATTGCGCCGCGCTGGTGGCGCGGGGCGGCCGCGCGGGTCCGCGGCAGGGCGGAGGTTCGGATCGTCGTCATTGCGGGAACCAGATGTGGTTGCGAAGGGGCACGGTGGTTTCGAAGACGCGGTAACGGTACTGGCGCCAGTTGTTCGGGTTGGGGCTGGCCGGCACCGCGCCCGGCGTGCACGCCAGGCCGCCGGTGAAGGAATCCGCGGTGCCGTCCACGTTCGTCATGAGGAAATTCGTCGCCACCGGGGCGCCGCTCGCCCGGCTGACCCATTGCGGGTTGGCGTTGCAATGGGTCTTGTCGAACTCGGCACTGCGCGCGAGGAGGGCGATGCGCAGTGCCAGCACGCGCGACCACTCGTCGGCGCTCGCGGGCGTGGTGGTGTTGTAGACGTCGACGACGCCGTCGGCCGTGCCCGTGGTGTCCTTGCCGTATTCCGCCTGCAACTGGATGATGCCGTCCATCAGCACCGTGGACGTCGCGCTGGCGATGAGGTTCTGGTGCGTCAGTTGCCCGTTGGAGACGGCGTAGATGATGACCGACGGCGAGGGGCCGATGTTGTAGAGCAGGCCGCCGTTCTGGCTGGTGTTGCTCCAGGGAGGGTAGTTCGGCTGTCCCGTGATGGTCGACTTGTTGTAGCGGACGGTTTCGGTGTGCTGGATGTCCTCGCTCGGCGTATCGGGCAGGCCGGTGATCTGCTGCATGGTGCAGGGGGTGGCGACCGAGGTGCCGTCCCCGACCACGATGAGGTCGCCTACGTTGAAGCCGAAGCGGATATTCACCTTGTGCAGCGTCGAGCCGGCGTTGCTGGCGGTGTTGAGTCGTACCGGGGAGACGGACAGCGCCGAATTGCCGTACATGAAGGTGAGGCTGTCCGGCGCGCCGCCCGCGCCGTCGGCGATTCGCGCGGCGACCAGCTTGAAGGAAGGCATGGGGTCGCGCACGGGCGAAGAGCCTCCGTCGTAGGCGAGGACGTCGCATCCCAGCAGCGGGAGGAAGTTGATTCCATAGCCGGACATGCGCGCGTCGCGCTCGATCGAGTAGAGCGCGAGCAGGCCGCCCTGCGCGGCGTCCGCGCCGCCGGTGGTGGTGCGTTTCTGGCGCTCGGATACCGCGTAGACCTGGAAGATCACGATCGATCCGATCAGACCGATCAGCGCGGCGACCATGACTTCCACCAAGCTGAAGCCCAGGGTGCGCGCGCGCGTCGATGCGGATGAACGGGGCATTGGCGTCTCGTTACGGGTTCACGACGAGGGAAATGGCGCGGTAGTTGCGCTCGGCGTCGGCATTGGGCGGACGCCAGCGCACCGTGACCGAAACCTGGCCGGTGGCCGTGTCGACAGTCACGATCGGCTTGTAGGCTGACGCGCCGGGCAGGCTGCTTTCGACGGTAGTGACCCAGCTGCTCAGCACGGCCGGCACCGTGCCGGTGCCGGTGTAGGCATAGTTGGCAAGAGCGCCGCGGTTCACCCACATCTCCGAAATGATCTGGTTGGCGAGGAAACTGGCGTCGGCGCGGTACTTGGCGTCGGACGAGTAGGCGATCGCCAGGGCTTGCATGCCGATCAGCGCCAGGATGCCGGTAGAGAAGATGAGGATGCCGATCAGTGCCTCGAGCATCATGGCGCCGCGCTGCTTGATTGCTGGCATGGCCGGTTTTTCCATCGCGCTCTCCATGGCGGGCGGCATGACGCTCACAGGCATCCCGCCGGCACCGCCGGCAGGCAGGCGCGGGTGTCGGTGGCAGCCACTTGCGGGTCGCACATTTTCACGGCGCCGCCGGCGCCCACCATGATGCAGAGCTCGCGCGTCGCCGACGCGGCGACGGCCGAGGAGTCGACCTTGATTTCGGTGATGGAGGCCGAGCCGTCGCCGTTCGCCACCAGGCGGCCGAGGCCGTTGAACGTCGCCTTGGTGGCGCCCGCGGGCAGTATCGCCACGGTGGCGCTGCCCGAGCCCTCGCCGTCCGGACGCGACTGGACGATCTGGCCGGTGCTGGCTATCTTCGCGTTCCAGCCCGAGACCCCGACCATCTCCAGTTCCATGTTGGTGTTGCGGCGGACCGCCTCGTTGCGCACGAGCTGGAGCCCGTTGAGGATGCCTTCGCCCGCGGTGCGTATCTGGGTGTTCTGCACCCAGACCCTGAATTCCGGCAACGCGGCCATGACCAGCAGCCCGAAGATCGCGACGGCGATCATCATCTCCACCAGCGTGAAACCCGATGCGGGCTTGCCGGACATTAGCAGCGGCCGTCCTTGGTGCGCGCCCAGCAGTTGTTGGTGGACGGGTTGGACCAGCCCGAGGCGGTGATGTTGGACGCCTTGGCATTGGTCTCGGTGATCGTGAACTCGAAGCCGGTCATGCCTTCGCCGGCGATGCCGGTGGCCCGGCCGGTATAGGTCTGCGCCGGGTCGGCGCCGGTCGTGCAGGTGATCGTGAAGTAGCGCGAGGTCGGCAGCGCGGGGCCGCAGTTGGTGGTGGTGCCGCTGTTGTACTTGCGGTTGTCCTGATAGTACTGCTCCAAGCGGACGCGCAGGTCGGAGAGCGCGTTGAAAGCCTCGGTCAGCTTGCCGCGGATCACGTAGTCGCGGTAGGCGGGCATGGCGAACGCGGCAATGATGCCGATGATGGCGACGACGACGAGCAATTCGATCAGGCTGAACCCGAGGGACCGCTTCATGTTGGCTCCTGTGACTGGTTGAAGATTATTGGGTTTTTCGGCGCAAGCCAAAGCTACCCGACGAGAGGCTGACTGCGGGTAACGAGCGGCCGGTGTCGGCGTATTTTTGCATAGTGTTCAGACAGATGTGGGTAATACGTCACGATTAGACTAAGTCCAGATCCTGGTCTAAAATTAGTCAAATGCGGCCAATGCCTTACACGCGTGACAACCTGGTCGGGGTGCTGCGGCGCCACGGCATCAATCCCACGCACCAGCGCATCGAGATCGCCTACGCCCTGTTCTCGCGCGGCGAGCACCTGTCCGCCGACCAGGTCCTGGCGATCGTCAACGGCCGCCATTCGGAGACCTCCAAGGCGACGGTATACAACACGCTCAACCTGTTCCTGGAAAAGCGCCTGGTGCGGGAAGTGATCGTCGATCCCCAGAAGGTTTTCTACGATCCCAATACCGAGCCGCATCACCACCTGTACAACGTCGATACCGGCGAGTTGACCGACGTCGACGCCGGCGCGATCGAGATCTCGGGGTTGCCGCCGCTGCCGGAAGGCATGGTGACCGAGGGCGTGGACATCATCGTCCGCGTCCGCTCGAACGCGCCCTGACGCTTTGCTGTAGAATTCGCGCCGTTCGCTGGCGTAGCTCAGCTGGTAGAGCAACTGATTCGTAATCAGTAGGTCGGTGGTTCGAGTCCACTCGCCAGCACCAAAAAAGCCGCCTTCCGGCGGCTTTTTTATCTGGACCGGCTGAACCGGCGTCAGACAGCCGTCGCGGACTTTCCTGCCAGTTCGCGCTTGATCGCAAGAATCGCCCGGTCCAGATCCTCCTCGTTGTTGAAGAAGGACATGGACAGCCGCAGGGTATCGTCCTTGACGTTGGCGATGACGCGGTGGTTTTCCTTCAGCCGTTCCATCATCGCGGTCGCATCCGGCACGATCACGTTGACGATTTGCGCGCGCTCTTCCCAGGCTTCCGGCGTGGTCGTCTTCAGCCCGGCGGATTTCAACAGCTTCAGGCATGCGGTGGTCAGCTCGCGCACGCGCGACTCGATGCGCGGCAGCCCGACGGATTGCAGGAACTCCGCCCCGCGGCGCAGCACGTGCAGTCCCAGGAAATTCGGATTGCCGCCCTCGAAGCGGTGCGCGGTGCGGACGTAATCGAACTGGCTGTTGACGTGCGCCCGCGCCGTCGCCGAGCCCGGCGCGGCCACCGGCTTCACGAACGGCGTTTTCAGCTCGTCGACCAGCGCCTCGCGGCAGTAGACCAGTCCCGATCCGGTCAGTCCCAGCAGCCCCTTGTGGCCGCCGATTGCGACGATGTCCGCGCCCAGTTCAGAGAGCGGCGTGGCGAGTATGCCGGCCCCCTGCACGCCATCGACGACCAGCCGGACGCCGCGTTCGCGGCAGACCTTGCCGAGCTCGGGCAGGTTCACGCGGCAGCCGTTGCCGTAAGTGACCCAGGCGGTCGACACCACGCGCGTGCGGGCATCCATCTTTTCGAGGAAGGACTCGAGCGGCAGGCGCCAGCCGCGGTGCGCGGCGATGCGGATCTCGACGCCCCTGGCTTCCCAGTGTTTCCATACCCACACGTTCGCCACGTGCTCCAGGTTCGTCAACACGATGTTGTCGCCCGGCTCGAGGTCGAGCCCGTGCGCGGCGATGTTGAGTCCCTCGGTCGTGTTCTTGGTGAACGCAATCTCGGCCGGGCTGGCACCCAGCAGGCGGGCGAGAGCGGCGCGTGTCTCGGCGACGTTGGTCGCCGCCCATGCGCTGGCGCCGGCGTTCTCGTGGACGTCGCGCACGTACTCCTGCATCGCCCGCTCCTGGCAGCGCGGCGGCAGGGACTTGCGGGCGACGTCGAGATAGGTCCAGCGCGCAGCCGTGGGGAATTCGTTGCGCAGCGCCGCCCAGTCAGGTGTTGCAGCCATCACCCGTCCTCCATCGGCCGTGGCCGTACTAAAGTGTTCCGGAAATGCCGCCATCGAGATTGACGCTGGTGCCGGTCACGTAGCTTGCCGCATCCGACAGCAGGAAGGTGATGACGTCCGCCACTTCCCCGGCCTCGCCGACGCGGCCCAACGGGATGTCCTTCGACATCCTGGCGTAATAACCGTCGCCGCGCGGGTCGTCCTGGGTGAAACGCCGCTCGTGCTGGCCCGACTTGATCTTGCCGATGCAGACGGTGTTGACGCGGATGTTGTCCGGCGCGAACTCCTTCGACAGCGCCTTGGTCAGGGCGAGGCCGGCCGCGCGCGAGACCGAGGTCGGGTAGGATTCCGCCCCCGGCTGCTTGGCGCTGGAAATCGTGATGTTGACGATGCTGCCGCCGCCGTTCTTTTTCATGTGCGGGACGGCGAGGCGCGTGCAGCGGATGGCGCCGAACACCTTCAACTCGATGTCCGCGCTCCAGGTCTTGTCCTCGATCTCCAGGAACTTGCCGCGCGCCGACGTGCCGGCGTTGTTGACGAGCGCGTCGATGCGCCCGAAGCGGTCGGTCACCGCTTTCATGAAGCGCTCGATGTCGGCGGGTTTGCTCATGTCGGCGGAGACGGCGAGCACTTCCGCGCCGGTCTTCCTGATCTCCGCCGCGGTTTTGTCGAGCTTGTCCTGGCCGCGCGCGCAAATCGCCACTTTCGCGCCTTCCTGCGCCAGCTTGAGCGCGGTGGCGCGGCCGATGCCCTCGGTTGCGCCCGTGACGACGGCAACCTTGCCTTGCAGACCGAGTTTCATTCCTGCCCCTTGTGAACAAGTGGAAAGCTGGATTGTAATGCAAGCTGGTCGTAGGATAGGGCGAAGGAGGGTGCTCACATGATGGATGCCGCCATGGGGAATACCGGCCGGCGCGCCGTCTTTCGCGTCCTGCCGGCGGTGGTTGCGCTGATGCTGATGTCTCCGCTGGCCGCGCAGGACAAGCCGCCGACCGCGCCGCAGGCTGCGCCCGACATGACGGTCGATTCACTCTCGGTCGTCAAGGTGCGGAGCAAGGCGGTGGCCAATGCGCGTTCTGGCCGCTCGCTGGGGCCGCAGCGCGAGGGCACCGGGGTCGTGATCGATTCCGAAGGGCTGGTGCTCACCATCGGTTATCTCATCGTCGAGGCCGAGACGGTGGAACTGTCCACCGCGGACGGCCGCTCCATCCCGGCCTCGGTCGTGGGGTACGACAACGCGACCGGCTTCGGCCTGTTGAAGGCCCTGCGCCCGCTGCCGGTCAAGCCGGTGCAATTCGGGCAGTCCGCCGCGATCGCCGATCGCGAACTGGTGTTGATCGTCGGCTTCGACGGCGTTGCGCCGGCCTACGTGGTTTCGCGCCGGCCGTTCATCGGCTACTGGGAATACCTGCTCGAGGAGGCGATCTACACCGCGCCGGCCACCATCAACTGGAGCGGGGCGGCGCTGCTGAGCCGCGAAGGCAAGCTGCTCGGGATCGGCTCGCTGGTCGTCGGCGACGCCCTGGGCACGAACGCCCAGGTGCCCGGGAACATGTTCGTGCCGATTGACCTGCTGAAGCCGATGCTGGGCGACCTCATCGCCACCGGCAAGTCGTCCGCGAGGCCGCGGCCGTGGATCGGGGTCACCTCCCAGGAAGTGCAGGGAAACGTGATCGTCACGAGAGTGTCGCCCGAAGGCCCGGCGGACGACGCCAGCATCCGCGCGGGCGACATTATCGTCGGAGTCGGCGGCCAGCCGGTCAGGGGCCAGGCCGATTTCTACACCCGGCTGTGGAAGAGCGGGGAAGCCGGCGTCGACGTGCCGCTCGAGGTGCTGCGCGGCGGCCGCGTCGAGAAAATAACGGTCAAGTCGATCGACCGTGAACGGTACTTCCGCGCCAAGCCGACATACTAAGAGACGGCAACAATATGAGGGGATACCTCCCCTCATGCTCCCCTGAATCAGGGGCCGTATCGTTCATTTTGATGCGGCCTCCAAGTGAAGCGTGATTCGTGAGTCGTGATTCGACTCGCGCCGCCGCGCGTCCGGGGCTTCCATCAATCGGGAGAACTAAATTGACGCTGCGCGGGTCCCTATCCTAGACTCCCCCCTTCCTTCGAATCCCACATATAGAGGCACTCTTGGATCAATCGAAAGCCGCAGCAAAAATCACCGGGCAGGAACACTGGACGAAGAAGGGCGCGGTCAGGCTTTTCCTCTGGGAGAAGCGCGCCGCCGGGCCTGCCGCGCCAAACAGGGGCACGGTGCTGTTCGTGCACGGTTCCTCGATGGCGTCCCAGCCCACGTTCGACCTGCAGGTGCCGGGGCGGCCCGATTCCTCGGTGATGGATTACTTCGCCGAGCGCGGCTTCGATACCTGGTGCGTCGACATGGAGGGCTACGGCCGCTCCGACAAGAACCGCGACGTCAGTTGCGACATCGCCAACGGCGCCGACGACCTCGAGGCCGCGACCGATTACATCATGAAGACGCGCGGCACGAAGCGGTTCCTGACCTACGGGATTTCCTCGGGCGCGCTGCGCGCCGCGCTGTTCGCGCAGCGCCGGCCGGAGCGGGTGCAGCGTCTCGCGCTCGATGCTTTCGTCTGGACCGGCGAGGGCAGCCCGACGCTCGCCGAGCGGCGCAAGAAGCTGCCCGAATTCATGAAGATGAAGCGCCGCCCGATGGACCGCGCGTTCATGCGCAGCATCTTCGATCGCGACCATCCCGGCTGCGCCGAAGACCGCGTGATCGAGGCGTTCGCCGACCAGACGCTGGCGCTCGACGACTCGGTGCCGACCGGGACTTACGTCGACATGTGCTCGAAGCTGCCGGTGGTGGACCCGTCGAAGATCACTGTCCCGACCATCATCATGCGCGGCCAGTTCGACGGCATCGCCGGCTTCGACGACCTCACCGAATTCTTCAAGCGCCTGCCCAACCCGGACAAGCAGTTCGCGGTGATGTCGGGCATCTCCCACGCGAGCTTCCAGCAGATCAACTACATGCTGGTGTACCACATCCTGCATTCGTTCTTCACCCAGCCCGAGCCGATCTACCGGGGCTGAACCGGTCGGCGGCTCAAACCATAAAAACCATACGAGGAGAGAACCATGAAAAAAGCAAAGCTGCTGCAATTGACTGCCGGCGCGCTGGGCCTTGTGCTGGCGGGCGCCGTCCAGGCCCAGGCATGGCCCGCGAAACCGGTGCGCATCATCGTGCCGTTCGCCCCGGGCGGCGGCACCGATATTCAGGGCCGCATCCTGGGCAGGAAGTTCTTCGAGAGCATGGGGCAGACTTTCGTGATCGAGAACCGCACCGGCGCGGCCGGCCTGATCGGCGCTGAAGTCGTCGTGCGCTCCCCGGCCGACGGCTACAACATCCTGTTCACGACGGCGTCGCTCTCGGTCAACGTGAGCCTCTACAAGAAGATCGCCTTCGACCCGGTCAAGGACCTGCAGCCGATCAGCTGGATTTCCTCGGTACCGCTGGTGCTGGTGACGCACCCGAGCGTGCCGGCCAGGTCGGTCAAGGAGATGGTCGCGCTGGTGCGCCAGCAGAAGGGCAAGATGAACGCGGCGCACAACGGCAGCGGCACCACCAGCCATCTGTCGGTCGAGATGCTGAAGCAGTTCGCCGGCGTGCAGGTCGCCCCGATCCCGTACAAGGGCGGTGGTCCCGCGATCGCCTCGGTGCTCTCGGGCGAGACCGACTTCTCGTTCGCCACCGCGCTGGCGGCGCAGCCCCACATCAAGTCGGGCCGGGTGCGGCCGCTGGCCGTTACCACGGCCAAGCGCTCGGGCGCGTTCCCGGACCTGCCGACGATGGCTTCGTTCTACCCGGGCTTCGAGTCCGACAACTGGTACGCGATGTTCTTCCCGGCCGGCACGCCGAAGGACGTGGTGGCCAAGATGAACGCCGAGATCATCAAGGCGCTCAAGTCGCCGGACGTCAACGGCTTCATCACAAAGGAGGGCGGCGACCCGGTCGGCAGCACGCCGGAGGAACTCGCGGCCTATTTCCAGAAGGAAGTCGCCAAGTACGCGAAGATCATCAAGGCCGGCAACATTTCCGCCGACTGAATCAAAGGGAAAAGGTAAAAGGGGAAAGGGAAAGGGAAAGGTCTCGGCAGGGCAGGCTCCTTTTGCCTTTTCCCTTTCAGTAGGGCGGCAGCATCCGCCGCAAGCCGTGCGCCAGCACGAGCGGGATGAAGAGGGCGTTGCGCAGCAACAGTGCCGGCCAGTTGAGCGGCAGGTCGCTGCCGTTCTCGCGGCGGGCGCAGGCCGCGGCCAGTTTCGCGCCGAGCCGCTCCATCCACGCGGTCGTGCGCGGCCATTCCCACAGGTTCTGCAGCCATTCCGCCGGGATGCCGTCCCTGCCCACGCGCGCGCCAACGATGGCGCCGACGATCGCCGCGACCGTGTCGCTGTCGCCGCCGAGGCGCACCGTCGCCGTGACCGCGCTGCGATAGTCGGATTGGTGCGTGAGCCAGGCGTGGATCGCGGCGGGGATGGTGTGCAGCATGTAGCCGCTGACGCCGTTGGCCGAGCCGTTGCGCGCGGTGTAATCCGCGGCGGACTCCTTCATGTCGACGCTCCGCGCGACCGCATCGACGAGGGCGGCAAGCTCGTTGCCTTCGGCGCCCAGCAGTTCGCGCAGCGCCCGCGCGTATTCTGCCGGCGCGATATCGGCGCCTGCGGCAGCGAGGTGCGCGGCGAGTGCTACCGCCAGCGAGCCGTGTTCCGCCTTGGGGTCGGTGTGGGTGATGCGCGTGGCGGCGCGCGCGAGGGCGCGCATGCGGGGCGGATCGTCGCCGTGGCACACGCCGATCAGCGCGACGCGCATCGCTGGGCCGTTGCCGGCGGAATACACGCCGCTCAACCGGGGCGGGAAGCCGATCCAGAGCTTGAGTATCGCGCGCAGGGTCGCCAGCCCGATGCCGGCCGGCAGGCCCAGCAGCCAGAAGCGCAGTCGCCAGCCGAAGCTCGCCGAGAATTTCCTGGCGGCGTTATCCGTATCCAGCCCGGCGACACCGATCAGCGACTGCGCCAGCATGCAGGTGTGCTCGGTATCGTCCGAGCACATCCCCTTGCCGAACGGCAGCAGCTGGTGACTCGAAAGGTCGGGGAACATGCGCGGCTGCCGCCGCCGGCTGAGGCCTTCCAGTGCGAGTCCCAGCGCGTCGCCGACCGCCGTGCCCAGGATGCAGCCGACGATGGCCCGTTCTTTTGGATGCGGCCCGCCTGACTTGTCGGCGTTCACGGGATGAGAATGATCATTAATGAATTCGCGGTCGCGTTCCGCGAATTCATTCCGCGTCGGGCTGCCTGTCGGGCGCCGCGCGCTGGAACGCGTCCAGCGCAAGGCAATTCTTCTCGATCGCCAGCAGCGTCGGATAGGGCGCCACGTCGCACTTGAAGCGCCGCGCGTTGGCGAGCTGCGGCACCAGGCAGCAGTCGGCGAGGCCCGGCGCGTCGCCGTGGCAGAACTTCCCGGTTTCGCG
>CAZOQY010000003.1:0-30775 GCA_964581835.1 uncultured Streptomycetaceae bacterium
CGTACATCTACCGCTCGCCTGGGCAGCACGGCGATTACGACATCCTGTCGTACGGGCGCGACGGACAGCCCGGCGGCACGGGCGAAGCAGGTCCACTACCTGCCGATGACCAGCGCGATGGCGGTCGCGCTGTTTGAAGAGCCGTGGTGCAGTGAAGCGGTGATGAAGTGATGAGGCGCGGCGCGGTTCGCGGTTACATCACTGCATCACTTCGTCACCGCATCACCGATCAGCGTGCTCCCGGCACATTGCGGGTCTTGAGAAATTCTTCCAGCGTCTCGCCCCGCATGGCGGCGACGATCTCCGGGTTGGAGACGCCGGAGACGCGCGCGAGCTTTTCCAGGCAGAAGAAGCTCGCGCCGTAGCGGATCAGGCCGGCCCAGTCGCGGTCGCGCACCAGTTTTTTTTCCTCGGCGTCGAGACCGGCTTTTTCCATTGCCTGTTCCGCGTCGTCGCGGAACAGGTCGCGGTTTTCCGGCACCACGAGCCCGCGCAGGAAGCGGTTCAGCCGCAGCGCCTTGCCGCTTTTCTCGAGCGTGAAGAGGTAGGTCCCCTCCAGCGACTCCACGCCTTCCAGTTGCGGGTTCACCAGTCACGCTCCATCGCGTCACGCTTCACCGCGTCACGCAGCATCAAATGTCAGTTGGTCCCGGCGTCCGTGGCCCGTATCACCGGCCCCCAGCGCTTGACCTCGGCGGCCATGAAGTCCGTGAACGCCTTGGGGTCGAGCTGGTTCGGCTCGATGCCGTCGCCGCGCAGCCGCTCGCGCACGTCCGGCAACTGCAGGACGCGTCGTACTTCGCCGTTCAGCTTGCTCACGATGTCCATCGGCAGTCCCGGCGGCCCCGAAAGCGAGAACCACACCGTCGCCACCACGTTGCGATAGCCGGACTCGGCAAAGGTGGGAACCCCGGGGTAGTCGGGCAGGCGCTTCGCGGAGCTGATCGCGAGCGGCCGGATGCGGCCGGCGCGGATTTGCCCGCTGGCGGTCGTGAGCGTGGTCGAAATGGCGTGGATGTGGCCCGCGACGATGTCCACCACCGCGATGCTGGCGCCCTTGTACGGCACGTGGATGATGTTGATGCCGGTGGCCTGCCGGAAAACTTCGGCGACGAGGTGGCCCTGAGTGCCCTTGCCGGGCGAGCCGTAGGTGAGCTGGCCGGGACGTGCCTTGGCGAACGCGACGAAGCCCTTCAGGTCCCTGACCGGCATGGAAGGGTGCACGCCGAGCACGGCGGGCGGACCGCCGAGCAGGGCGATGTGGGTGAAGTCCTTCACCGGGTCGAACGGCGGCTTGGCGGCGAGCGCCGGCGCGATCGCGTGCGAGGCGACCCCGGAGACGACCAGCGTGTAGCCGTCCGGCGCGCTCTTGGCGACCAGCTCCGAGCCGACGATGCCGCCGGCGCCGGGGCGGTTCTCGACGACGAAGTTCTGGCCGAGACTCTCGGTCAGCTTGCCGGCGACGATGCGCCCGAGCGTGTCGGCGGTGCCGCCGGGCGCGAACGGAGCCACGATTCTTACCGTCTTCGCCGGGTATGATTGCGCCCAGGCCACCGACGTCGGGGCAAGCAGCGCGACCAGCAGGATTCCAGCAATGCTTCTCATGCGGCTTCTCCTCGTGATTGTTATATGTATGCGACGCTGCGCTGCAAAGGTGTGATGAGTGATCGGTGATAAGTGATAGGGGCGATCCGGCGCCCGCTTCGCGGGAAACCTGTCACTTATCACTCGTCACTTATCACGCCAAACCAGATTCAATCAACCTTGACGCCGGAGGTCTTGACCGCCTTCGCGTACTTGGCGATGTCGACGCGGATCTGCGCGGCGTACTGTTCCGGGGTGTTGCCGACCGAGTCGATGCCGAGCGCGGTGTAGCGGGCGGCCGTGTCCGGGTGGTTCACCGCCCTGGCGACCGCCGCGGCGACGCGGTTGACGACGGCCCTGGGCGTCTTCGCGGGCGCGAGGATGCCGATCGCGGGCGGGTAGTCGTAGTCCTTGATGCCGGTCACCTCGGAGACGGTCGGCACGTTCGGCGCCTGCGGCGAGCGCTTGATCGTGTTGACCGCGAACAGCTTCACGCGTCCCGCCTTCAAGTGCCCCTCGATCGCCGGCAGCGCCGAAAAGACCAGCGCGACCTCGCCCGAAATCATCGCCGGGATGGCGACGCCGTTGCCTTTGTACGGCACGTGGATGATGTCGAGCCCCAGCGGCGTCTTCAGCGCCTCCATGCTGAGGTGGTGGACGCTGCCGATGCCGCCCGAGCCGTAGCGCATCTGCCCCGGCTTGCCCTTCGCGAGCTTGATGAGTTCCGGCAGCGAATTGGCCGGCACGGACGCGTTCGCGGTCAGGAATTGCGCGGAGGTGCCCATCAGGCTGACCGGCGCGAAATCGCGCAGCGTGTCGTAAGAGAGCCTGGCGTAGAGGGCGGGATTGATCGCGGTTTGCGCCACGTCCACCACCAGCAGCGTGTAGCCGTCGGGATTCGCATGGGCGACCAGCTCGCAGGCGCCGATGCCGCCCGCGCCGGGCCGGTTGTCGACCACGATCTGCTGGCCGAGGCTTTCGGTCATGCGGATGGAGGCGAGCCGGGTCATGGTGTCGGGCAGTCCGCCGGCGGCGTAGGGCACGACCACGCGGATGGGTCGCGACGGATATTCCTGCGCGCCGGCGGAGAGGGCGCATGCCGCAATCGCGAGGGCGAGCGAATGACTCAACCAGTGGCGCAACATGGGGTATCCTCCTCGATGGGTGGCAAGCCCGCTGCGGGGTTGCTCACCAGCCGAGATTATAAGGTTTTAGACCCCTGTTTTGTTTACCGGCCGCGGCCGCATCGCTATGATTGGCGTATGGGCACGCAGAACCTCATCCTGAGCTATATCCAGTCCTGCACCAGCGGCAGGCTGGGCATGTCCGACTGCGGCCCGATCTGGCAGCTGGGCGTCATCGCCGCGTTGCTGCTGATCGCGATCGTCGCGCTGCTGGTGATCCGCTTCCGCGCCCGCGCCGAACCTCATCAAAAGGCGTGATGCGGTGCGCCGTGGCCGCCGGGGCCGCGGATGCTAGGATAACCGCGTGGCTTTGACTCCTTCCTTCGTTTCGCCGCCCAAGGGCGAGCTGGTCCACCTCCTGCGCCTCGGCCGCTACCTCGCGCCCTACCGCCTGCAGGTCGCCGGCGCGGCCGTGGCCCTGCTCGTCGCCGCCGGCTGCGTGCTGCTGCTGGGGCAGGGCGTGCGCCACGTGGTGGATGGCGGTTTCGGCAGCGGCGACCCGCAGCTGCTCAACGCCGCGCTGGCCGGCGTCGTGGCGGTGTCGATCGTGCTGGCCTGCGCGACCTTCGCGCGCTTCTATCTCATGATGAGCGTCGCCGAGCGCATCATCGCCGATCTGCGGCGCGCGGTGTTCGGCCACGTGCTCGTGCTGTCGCCGGCGTTCTTCGATTCCGCGCGCACCGGCGAGATCGGCTCGCGCATCACCAACGACAGCGAGCAGCTGCGCCAGGTCATCGGCTTCGGCTTCTCGATGTTCATCCGCAACGCGCTGATGATGACAGGCGCCCTGGCGCTGCTGTTCGCGACCAGCCCGCGACTGGCCGCCCTGATCGTGCTGGGGGTGCCGCTGACGCTGGTGCCGATCCTGCTGATCGGGCGCAGCGTGCGCCGGCTCTCGCGCGTCAACCAGGACCGGGTCGCGGACGTGTCGGCGCACGTGGACGAGTCGCTGCACGAGATCCGTACCGTGCAGGCCTACGGCCACGAGAGCCGCACACGCGCGAAATTCGACGATTCCGCCGAGGCGGCCCATGCGGCCGGCGTCTACCGCGTGCGCGTGAAGGCGTGGCTCATCGCGCTCGTCATGCTGATCGGTTCCTGCGCGGTCGGCGTCGTCCTCTGGATCGGCGGCCACGACGTGCTGGCCGGGCGCCTCACCGCCGGGGAGCTTTCCGCTTTCGTTTTCTACGCCGCCGTGGTCGCGAACGGGGCGGGGACGATTTCGGAAGTATGGGGCGAGATCCAGCGCGGCGCGGGCGCGACCGAGCGGCTGATGGAACTGCTCGACACCCGGCCGGCGCTCGTCACCGCCGCGCCCGTCATCCAGCTCCCGCCCGCCGTCGCGGGGACGATCCGTTTCGACGAGGTGGTGTTCGCCTATCCGACGCGTCCCGAGACGAACGCGCTCGGGCCGGTGTCGTTCTCCATCAACCCCGGCGAGCGGGTCGCGCTGGTCGGGCCGTCGGGGGCGGGCAAGTCCACGATCTTCTCGCTGATCCTGCGCTTCTACGACCCATTGTCGGGCCGCATCCTGCTCGACGGCGCCGACATCCGGCACTGCGAGCCGCCCGACTTGCGCCGCGCGGTCGCGCTGGTGCCGCAGGACCCGGTGATCTTCGCCGCGAGCGTCACCGAGAACGTGCGCTTCGGCTGCCCCGATGCGGCTTTCGATAACGTGCGCGCCGCCTGCGCCGCGGCGCACGCGCTGGAATTCATCGAGCGGTTGCCGCAGGGCTTCGATACCGACCTGGGCGAGCGCGGCGTCAAGCTGTCCGGCGGCCAGCGCCAGCGCATTTCCATCGCGCGCGCGATCCTCGCCGACCGGCCGGTGCTGCTGCTCGACGAGGCGACGAGCTCGCTCGACGCGGAAAGCGAGCGCCAGGTGGCGGAGGCGCTCGAGCGCCTCGCCCGCGGCCGCACCACGCTCGTCATCGCGCACCGCCTCGCCACCGTGCGCCACGCCGACCGCATCATCGTCATGGACCGCGGGCGCGTCCACGCCGTCGGCACCCACGCCGAGCTCCTGCGCTCGAGCGGGCTCTACGCCCACCTCGCGCGGCTGCAGTTCGTCGCCGAAGGCGAAACTGCCTGAACGCGCATTGGTAATATGGAGACCGTCGCAGGCAGTTTCGCCTTACGGCTTCGCCGATAAACAATGAACAGAAGGTATGTAAAATTTATGATCTGCCCGGCTGAATTTCATTTAGTTTTGCGCGCATCAGGATTCATTGTGGCCGCCGCGTTGGTCATCGGTGCGACATGGAATGCGACAGCGATCGCGCAAAACTACCCGGCACGGCCGGTGCGCTTCCTCGTCCCCAACCCGCCCGGCGGCGGCACCGACCTGGTGGCGCGCATTTCGGCGCAGAAGGTGTCGGAGAAATGGGGCTCCAACATCATCGTGGACAACCGCCCGGGGGCGGGCGGGATCATCGCGGTGGAAGTGGCCGCGAAGGCCGCGCCCGACGGCTATACGCTGCTGATGGCGCACTTCCCGCTGGCGATTACCGTCAACATCGCGAAAGTCTCGTTCGACCCGGTGCGCGACTTCGCGCCGGTGACGCTCCTCGCCACCACGCAGAACGCCTTCGTGGTGAACCCCGCGGTGCCCGCGAAGTCGGTCAAGGACTTCATTGCGCTGGCAAAAACGAAGCCCGGCGACCTGCGCTACGGTTCGGGCGGCAGCGGCACCTCCATGCATGTTTCGGCCGAACTGTTCAGCCTGATGGCCGGCGTCAGCCTGACCCACATCCCCTACAAGGGCGCGGGTCCGGTGCTGGTGGACCTCATCAGCGGCCAGGTGCAGGCGAGCTTCGTCAGCGTGCCCGCTGCGGCGCCGCACATCAAGGCCGGCCGCATCCGCGGCCTCGCGGTTACCGGGGCTCGCCGCTCGCCGCTTGCGCCCGACCTGCCGACGCTGTCCGAGGCCGGCCTGAAGGGCTACGGCGCCGAGCAGTGGTACGGCGTGCTGGTGCCGCGTGCGACGCCGCGGGCGATCGTGCAGCAGCTCAACCGGGATTTCGCCTGGGCGCTGGCCCAGACCGACACCCGCGCGCGCCTGCAGGACAGCGGCTACGAGATTGCCGCCAATACCACCGAGGAATGGTTCGGCCGCTTCATCAGGAGCGAGATCGCGAAATGGGGCGAGGTGGTGAAGAAGGCGGGCATCAAGGCGGAATGACGGGGTCCATGCTGGTCACCCAGGACCACTTCGTCCCGCACGTCTCGACGGTGCCGGCCAACGCCGGGCAGCTGGTCGGGCTCCACGTGCGCGGGAAGGCGGGGGCGCGGGCGCGCGGGGACGTGGTGCTGTTCGTGCACGGCACGACGGTGCCGGCCGTGGCGGCTTTCGACTTCGACCACAAGTCGTACAGCTGGATGGCCAGCCTGGCGCGCGCCGGGTTTCGCGTCTACGCCATGGACCTGTCCGGTTATGGCGGCTCGCCGCGGCCGATGATGGACGATCCCGCGAACGTCGATCCGAAACAGCAGGCCATCATCACGCCGCGCCCCCTGAAAGGCCCGGTTGCGCCGAATTACCCGTACCAGTTCAACACCATCCGCGACGACTGGGGCGAAATCGACACGGTGGTGGACTGGCTGCGCGCGAAAGAAAAAGTCAGGCGGGTCAGTCTCGTCGGCTGGTCGGCCGGCGGGCCGCGCGCCGGCGGTTACGCTGCGCAGCACCCCGGCAAAGTCCGCCGCGTCGTCTTGTTCGCGCCGAGCCCGACTGTTCCCGGCCTGCAGGTGCCCGAACGGCCCGAAGCCGGTTTCCCGGCCAGCCTGCAGACGCGCGCGGATCTCGAGCACAAGCGCTGGGACCCGGACGTGCGTTGCCCCGGCCAGCTCGAGCCGGGCGTGCGCGATGCGCTGTGGCCGGCGCTGATGGAATGGGACCGCGTCGGCGCGGGCTGGGGTCCGCGGGAAGGCGTGATGCGCTCGCGCGTGCCGACCCGCTTCGGCTGGCCGCCGGCGCTGGCGGCGAAGCTCGCGGCGCCGACGCTGGTCATGGTCGGGGAGTTCGACCGCCTCGATCAGCGCCGCAAGGCCTACGACGATATCGGCGCGAAGGACAAGGTTTTCCTCAAGGTCGCCTGCGGCTCGCATTTCATGCAGTGGGAAAAACAGCACGCGGTGCTGCATCTCGCGTCGGCAGCGTGGCTCGCGGACGGCCGCCTGGCGGGCTTGCGCCGCGGCGAGCTTTACGCCGGGCCCGATGGCCGCATCGGGCCTGCCGCGCGGAACTGACCCGGCGGCTGTTCAGTCTCACCCCGCGGCGTCTATCCGGTATCATCACGCTTCCCGTTCGCTTCGTTTTACTTACAAAACCTTACATCGGAGAATCAGCATGACTGCACTGCATTACACGCGCCGCGCCCTCCTGGCGTCGTGCCTCGCGCTGTTCGCCGCGACCGGTTTCGCGCAGGACAAGCCGGCCGCCCAGGAATACCAGCCCGAAGTCGGCCAGGCCGGCAAGGACGTGGTGTGGGTGCCGACCTCGCAGGCGCTCGTCAACCGCATGCTCGAGCTCGGCAAGCTGACGGCGAAAGACAACCATATCGACCTCGGCTCGGGCGACGGGCGTACGGTCATCACCGCCGCCAAGCGCGGCGCCACCTCGCTCGGCATCGAGTACAACCCCGACATGGTCGCGCTGTCCCAGCGCGCCGCCGCCAAGGAAGGTGTTACCGCCAAGGCGACGTTCAGGAAGGCCGACCTGTTCGAGACCGATCTCTCGCAGGCCACTCTGATCACCCTGTTCCTGCTGCCCGACATCAACCTGCGGCTGCGCCCGAAGATCCTCGATCTCAAGCCCGGCACGCGCATCGTGTCGAACTCGTTCACGATGGGCGAGTGGCAGCACGACAACAGCGTGCAGGCGACGGAAGGCGAGGGCTGCCAGTCCTACTGCACCGCCTATCTCTGGATCGTGCCGGCGAAGGTGGGCGGCAGCTGGAAACTGGGCGATGGCGATCTGACCCTGAAGCAGAGCTTCCAGATGATCACCGGCACGCTCAAGGCCGGCGGCAAGGAAGTCGCGGTCAAAGGACGCCTGAACGGCGACCGGATCAGCTTCAAGGCCGGCGACGCCCAGTACAGCGGCACGGTTAGCGGCGACACCATCAAGGGCAACGTCAAGTCCGGTGCCGGCGCTTCCGAGTGGAACGCGACGCGCGCCGCGAAGTCCTGATTCGCGGGCGGGTTTGACCGGGGCGCGCGCCGGTGGCGCGCGCCCCGCGGTTTTCCTGGCGTGCGTACTCCGCCGCTATCCGGTTTTTCCGGATAAGGCTCGTCCACAGCGTGTCCCCGCGCCGCATCAGCGCCGCGAATTCCGCCGGCGTGGAGGAGGCTCGCGCCGGTACGTTCGCGAAGCAGTTCCATGGACATATGGTGCCATGGGCGCATTCTCCAAATGGCGGGGCGGCGGGGGCGGTCCACGTATTGAGAATCCCCGCTGCAGCAGGTTTTTCGTTTACCCTAGCGGTTCTCAAACACAGGCGAGTCGATTCACGACTCACGATTCACGAATCACGCTCTTAAGGAGAAGCGCATGGACGCGCCCGTAACCACCGAAAAGCTCATCGCGAAGAAGGAAGGCGCGATCGGCTGGGTCATCTTCAATAATCCCGAGAAGCGCAATGCCATGTCGCTGGAGATGTACGAGGCGACCGCGGCGGCGATGAACGCGTACGGCAAGGACCCCGAGGTGCGGGTGGTGATCCTGAAAGGCGCGGGCGACAAGGCGTTCGTCTCCGGCGCGGACATCTCCTCGTTCAAGGAGCGCCGCGGCACGCTGGAGCAGGTGCGCTCGAGCGAGGCGATCTCGGAGAACTGCAACAAGGCGATCCGCGAGTGCGCGAAGCCGACCATCGCCATGATCCGCGGCTACTGCATGGGCGGCGGCGCGGGCATCGCCATCGCCTGCGACATGCGCTTCGCGTCGGACGACTCGCGCTTCGGCGTGCCGGCGGCGAAGCTCTCCGTCGGCTACCGTTTCGCCGGCATCCGGCGCCTGGCCGAACTGGTCGGGCCGGCGTATACCGCCGAGATTTTCTACACCGGCCGCCAGTTCAGCGCGCAGGAAGCGCTCGCCATGGGCCTGGTCAACCGCCTGCTGCCGGCCGCCGAGCTGGACAAGTTCGTGATGGACTACGCGGCGACCCTCGCCAGTAACGCGCCGCTCACGCTCGCCGCGGTGAAGCAGTGCCTGATCGAGCTGCGCAAGGATCCCGTCGACCGCGACCTCGACCTGTGCCAGAAGATGGTCGAAGCCTGCTTCGCGAGCCAGGACTACGTCGAGGGGCGCAACGCGTTCATGGAGAAGCGCAAGCCGGTGTTCAAAGGCAAGTGACAAGGGGGCGGCCATGAAAGTGAAGTCGACGCTGAAGGTGATCAACCAGAAGAACTACAAGGGCCGCCGCGGCGTGACCGACGGCCAGACCTACCAGCGGCTGGTGGGCTGGCCGGAAGTGTTCATGACGGACCGGGTGCGCCTCGGCCGCGCGACCTACAAGCCCGGCACCTACGAGCAACTGCACTGGCACCCGATCGAGGCCTGCTACTACGTGATCTCCGGCCACGCCACGGTGCGCGATCTCAACGGCAGGGAGTACCCGGTCAGCGCCGGTTCCATCATCTACGCCCCGGCCGGCATCGCCGGCGCCCACGAGTGGGAGGTCAAGGAGTCGCTCGAGCTCCTCGACATCCGCGCCACCAACGAGACCAACCGCAAGATCCAGTACACGGTGGACAAGAAGACCAAGCGGTCGTTCATCGATCTCAAGGACCTCCAGTACCGCGAGGCGATCAGCTTCAAGTCACACTACTGATGGCACGCGGCGTCAAGCGCGTGGACGTGCACTCCCACGTCCTCCCCATCGAGATGGTGGAGGCCATCCGCGCCCGCCCGCGTGATTTCCAGATGCGGGTGGAAACGCGCGACGGCGGCGAAACCTTCGTGCGCGACGACAAGCACTCGAGCCCGCTCTACGCCGAGTTCCACGACGCCGACGCCAAGGTCGAGGGCATGGACCGCAAGGGCATCGACGTCTCCGTGATCTCGGTGACGCCGGTGGTGTTCTTCTACTGGCTCGATGCCGACAAGGGCCTCGCGGCCGCGCGGCTGATGAACGACGGCATCGCGCGCATGGCTTCGAGGCGGCCCGACCGGCTGCGCGGCATGGCGACGCTGCCGATGCAGGATCCCGATGCGGCCGTCACCGAGCTGGAGCGGGTGGTGAAGGAGCACGGCTTCCGCTCGGTCGAGCTGGGCTGCCGCGTCCGCGGCGAGCTGCTCTCGGAACCGAAGTTCCGGCCGGTGCTGAAGCGCGCTCAGGAGCTGAAGGTCTTCATCTTCACGCATCCCTACGTCGCCGGATCCCTGCCACCCGACCTTTCCTGTTATTACCTCGGCAACCTCGCCGGCCTCCCGCTCGACACCACGCTGATGGCCGCGCACCTCATGTTCGGCGGGGCGCTCGACGAACTGCCGGGGCTCGATATCGTGCTCGCGCACGGCGGCGGCTACCTGCCGTACCAGATCGGCCGGCTCGCGCACGGCTACAAGGTCAGGAAGGAGGCGCGTGCCCATACTCCGCACTCTCCGCAAGCGCTGTTGCGGCGCTTCCATTTCGACGCGCTGACCCACGACGCGCAGGCGTTGAAGTTCCTGGTGGAGAAGGCGGGCGCCGACCGCGTGACGATCGGCACCGACGCGCCGTTCGACATGGCGGAGGAGAATCCTGTCGGGATGATCGCATCGCTGGATGGCTTGAGCAGCGACGATCGCAACAGGATCCTTGGGGGAAATGCATTACGGTTGCTCGGTGAGGCATGATGATTGCCATCGCCCGGCGTTTCTTGTTGAGAATTCCAGGCTGAAGGATGAAGCCTGAAATTCTCGCCCTGGTGCCGCTCTACGCGCCTACGCTCGCCGCGCTGGAACGCGAATACGTCGTGCGCAAGCTGTGGCTCGAGCAGGACCCGGACCGTTACATGAGGCAGGCGTGCGGCCGGGTGCGCGGCGTGGTGACGACTGGCCTGGCCGGCTACAGCCGCCGCCACGTCGAGGCGCTGCCGGCGCTGGAGATCATCGCCTGTTTCGGCAATCCGCACGGCACCGGCGCCGACGATCGCGCGGCCGCCGCGCGGCGCAAGGTGCTCGTGACCAATACACCGGACGAGATTACCGCGACGGTGGCGGACCTGGCGATGGGGCTGCTCGTCGCGACCCTGCGCCGCATCGGCGAGGGCGACCGCTTCGTGCGCGCGGGCAAATGGCTCGCCGCGCCGCTGATCCCCGGCTATGCGCTCACCGGCAAGACCTGCGGCATTGTGGGCCTGGGCCGGATCGGTCGCGAGATCGCGAAGCGGGCCGAAGCATTCGGCATGTCGGTGCGCTACCACGGCCCGCACCCGAAAGCGGATGCCGCGTGGCCTTATCACGCCGACCTCGAGGGCCTGGCGCACGCGTCCGACTGCCTGGTGGTGATGTGCCCGGAAACGGAGCAGACGCGCGGGATGATCGATGCGCGCGTGCTGGAGGCGCTCGGGCCGGACGGCTTCCTCATCAACGTCGCGCGCGGCTCCATCGTCGACCAGCCGGCGCTGATTGCCGCGTTGCGGGACCAGCGGATCGCGGGGGCGGGGCTCGACGTCTACTGGGACGAGCCGCGGGTGCCCGCGGAACTGCTGGCGATGGACAACGTCGTGCTGACGCCGCACATTGGCTCGAACACGCGCGAGATACGCGAGGAGCGCGGCAGGAAACTGCTCGCGAATCTGGCCGCGCATTTCGCCGGGAAACGGGTGCCGTACCCGGTGACGAAGCCGCACCAACTGGACTAAACTTCAAGTGAGTGGATAGTGGATGGTGGATAGTAGATGGTCTCCCCGCTGCGCGGGAGTCTTTCTCGTAGTCTAAATATTCACGCGAAGCGCGCTGACACTTCGCCATCCACCAGCCACCATCCACGCCGTAAGGAGGTCTTATGGAGATACGCCCGGTTACCGAGAGCTTCGTGGCCGAAGTGGGCGACGTGGACCTGTCGCAACCGCTGTCCGCGACCGACGAGGCGGCGATCAAGGCCGCGTTCTGGAAGTACGCAGTGCTGGTGTTTCCCGAACAGGATCTGACGCCGCAGCAGCACATCGCGTTCTCGGAGAAATTCGGTCCGGTCGAGCGCGACCGCGTGCTCGATCCGAAAACGACGCCGCACCGGCTCGACACCGCGTTCGCCGACATCTCCAACCTCGCGCCGGACGGCAAGAAGATCTGGGCCGACGACAGCCGCCAGCGCATGTACAAGGCGGGCAACAAGCTGTGGCATACCGACAGCTCGTTCAAGCGCCGCCCGGGGCTGGCGTCGCTGCTGTGGTCGCGCACCGTCGCACCGGTGGGCGGGCTCACCGAGTTCGCCGACCAGCGCGCGGCTTACGACGCGCTGCCGGCGGCGATGAAGAAAAAACTGGAAGGGCTCGTCGCCGAGCACTCGATCGCCACGTCGCGGCGCAAGAGCGGCTTCTCGAATTTCAACGAGGACGAGAACGGACGGTTGCCGCCGGTGCCGCAGGTGCTGGTGCGCACGATCCCGGAGAGCGGCCGCAAATCACTGTACCTGGCGTCCCACATCGGCCGCATCTTCGAGATGCCGGAGAAGGAGGGCAACGCGCTGCTGGAGGAACTGATCGCACACACGACCCAGCGCCAGTTCGTCTACGCCCACCGCTGGCGCCCGAAGGACCTGGTGCTGTGGGATAACCGCTGCACCATGCACCGCGGCACCGATTACGACGACCTGCGCTGGGTGCGCGACATGCGCCGCACCACGGTCAGCGACGTCGCCAATACCTGCGAGCAGGAGGGCGTAGCCCTCCCTGCAACGGCGTGATAAGTGATAGGTGATAGGGGTTGTTTGCCCGCGCGAGCGCGGAATTCCTGTCACTTATCACCTATCACTCTTCACGCCGCAATGATCGTCTCGATCATTGCGGTTTTATTCCCGCCGCCTGCATCACCTTCGCCCAGCGCGCGATTTCGCTCTTGATGTGAGCGGCGTGCTGTTCCGGCGTGCCGCCCATCGGTTCGACACCTTCCGTGAGAAGCCGGTCGAGAACGTCGCGCTTCTGCAGCATCTTCTGCATTTCGGCGTTGAGCCGCGAGATGATTTCCGCCGGCGTCTTCGCCGGCGCCATCGGCCCGTACCAGGTCGACACTTCGAAGCCGGGCACGCCGGCCTCGGCCGATGTCGGGACCTCCGGGAACGGGGCCAGCCGCTTCGCGCTCAGCGCGGCGAGCGGGCGCAGTCGGCCGGCCTTGACCTGCCCGAGCAGGCCGGGGATGCCGGTGCTGGTGACCTGGGTCTGCCCGGCGACCAGCTCCGTCACCATCGGGCCGGTGCCCTTGTAGGGGATGTGGGTGATGCTGGTCTTCGTCAGCAGCTTGAAGTATTCCATCTGCAGGTGGGAGGAGCTGCCGACGCCCGCCGAACCGTAGTTGAGCTGCCCGGGCTGCGAGCGGGCGAGGGCGATCAGCTCTTTCGCCGACTTCACCGGCAGGGACGGGTGCACCACCAGCAGGTTGGAGACGCCGCCGAACAGCCCGAGCGGCGCGAAATCCCTGAATGGATCGTACGGCAGCCTGGCGTAGAGGGAAGGGTTCAACCCGAACGTGCCGATGTGCCCGAGCACCAGCGTGTAGCCGTCGGGGGCGGACCGCGCCACGTTCTCGACGCCGATGATGCCGCCGGCGCCGCCGCGGTTGTCGATGATCACCTGCTGACCCATCATCTCGGCCCACTGCTGCCCGATCAGCCGGCCGAGCAGGTCGGTGCTGCCGCCGGGCGGGAAGGGGATCACGAAGCGGATCGGCTTTGCGGGATAGCCTTGCGCGTTCGCGCAGGCTATCCCAAGGCACAAGGCAAAAGGCACAAGGCAAAAGCGCAATAACGTCTTCATCATCTCCAGACCTCTTCGGTTGGTTTACTCATCACTCGTCACTGTACTTTGATTCCCGCCTGCGCGATCACCTTGCGCCACTGCTCGTAGTCCTTGCGGATCAGCTCGCGCAGGCGCTCGGAGGTGAAGTCCGTTTCCGTGAATACGCCGCTCGCCTCCAGCGTCTTCTCCACCTCCTTCAGGGCGACGATCCTGCGGATCTCGTTGCCGAGGCGCTCGACGACCGGGGCCGGCAGGCTCTTCGGGCCGATCGTGGCGTGCCAGTTCGTTGCCGCGTAGCCGGGGACGCCCGACTCGGCGAAAGTGGGTATGGCGGGCTCGGACGGGATGCGCTTCAGGCTGGTGACGCCGATCGCGCGCACGCGACCGGCTTTCACGTGGGGCAGCCCGGTCTGCGGCGGCGCAGGCACGATCTGGACGTGGCCCGCCATGACGTCGATCAGCGCCGGCCCGCCGCCCTTGTACGGCACGTGCGTCATCTTCACGCCCGCCATCTGCATCAGCAGCTCGGTGGAGAGATGGATGATGGTGCCTTGTCCGCTGGTGCCGTAATGGATCTGTCCCGGCCGCGTTCTCGCCAGCGCGAGCAGCTCGCGCGGGGTGCGCGCCGGCAGCGAGGGGTGGGAGACCACGAGTAGTGGGCCCTGGCCGACGAAGGCGATCGGCGTGTAGTCGTTCAGCGGATCGTACTTCGGCGGGATCAGGCTCGGATTGATGGTGTAGCTCGGCGAGATCTGCAGCAAGGTGTAGCCGTCGGGCGCCGAGCGGAGCACGGCCTCGGTGCCGAGCGCGCTGCCCGCGCCGGGGCGGTTCTCGATGATGACCTGCTGTCCCAGCGACTCCGACAGCTTCTGCCCGACGAGACGGCCGATGAAATCGACGCCGCCGCCGGGAGAGAACGGAACGATCAGGCGCACCGGCTTCGCCGGCCAGGACTGCGCCCAGCCCGTTGCCGCGCCGGCCGTCATGATCCCGGCCAGTGCGAGTTTGAATATTTTTTTCATTGCTGCCTCCTCGTGTCCGATGTCTTGAATCTCGCTTACGCCGTGAGCGCCCGCAGGTCGACGGCCATGGAGCCGATCTCCCGCATGATTTCCTCGGGCGGCGGCTGGCGCTCGTGCGTCGCGCGCTGCGCCGCCGGCTTCTGCTGCGCCTCGATGTAGGCGCCGAGCCGCCGCGCCCGCGCGACGATGCGGTTGCCGAACAGCCGCCGCTCGCGGTCGTAGCGGGCGAGCGCGGCATCGAGATCGTCGCCCGCGGCCTGGATGGATTGCGCGAGGCACTCGGCGTCGAGCGCGGCCTTGGTCACGCCCATGCCGACGTGGGGCCGGGCAACGAACGCCGCGTCGCCCAGCAGGACCACCCGTCCCAGCGCGAGCCGCGGCGATTCCAGGTCGAAGATGGCCTGGAAGAAGAGTTGCGGCGTGCGCTCGACGACGCCGGCGACCTGGGGCGCGAGCAGCGCGCGCGCATCGGTCTTGATGCGGGCGATGACTTCCGGCCGGATCAGCGGCGGCGCGATCGCCGTGCCGTGGCAGCGCCCGCTCGCGTCGGTGCAGAGTTGTGGCAACTCGTCGCGCTCGCCGGTCGGGCGGTACCAGATGAAGTTGTAGCCGCGCCGGCCCGGGCGCGTGTCGTTGTCGCGCCCCGGCACCGGGTACGACAGCATCATCTCGCCCGCCGGCAGGCAGAACGAATACTGGTCGAAGATCTCCGCGTGCACGGCGGGAGGGAAATCCCATTCGTCCGCGAGGCCGCGCCACGCGACGTAGCCGGCGTAGCGGGGTTGCACCTCGGGGGCGAGCAGCTCCCGCACCGTGGAGCGGATGCCGTCGGCGCCGACGAGCAGGTCGCCGCGTTCGCGCGAGCCGTCGGCGAACACGGCGGTGACGCCGCAGGCATCCTGCTCGATGCGCGCGAGGGCCGTCCCGAAACGGTAGTGGTCGGCGGGGAACGCGTCCTTCAGCAGGCGGTAGATGCGCGCCCACGCGCTCATGAACTGCGGCAGGTCGAGGCGCCGCGTCGCGCGCCCGGACGCATCGAGGCAGACGCGGGTCGCCACCTGCACGCCGATGGAGCCGTCGGCACGCAAGCCCAGCCGCCGCAGGTTGGCGAGCAGTTCCTCGTGGGTGCCGATGCCGGCGCCGCGGCTCGCGAGATCGTCGGGGACGCGCTCGAACACCGCGACGTCCCAGCCGATCGCGCGCAGCCAGTTCGCCGCGAGCAATCCGCCGAGCGATCCGCCGATTACCAGCGCGCGTTTCTGTCTGCTCGTATCGCGACTCATTTTGCAACTCATTGTGCAATTATCTCCGCAGCGTCCCGACCGAATCCATATGGTGGCGTTCGCGCCGCAATGCGCGCGGGGTCTGTTACCATTTTGCCCCTATGTCGAAGCGAGCGATCGGGCTGGGTTTCGCCGCCGTGGCGCTGCTGCCGGCATGGGGCATCGCCGGTCCGCCCGCTGCCGCGTTGCTGCCGTTCACCGAAAGCGAAATCCGCGCGGTTCTTTCTCACGGGCCCTGGCCGATGGAATGGAAGCCGGACCCGGGAAACCGCGCCTCGGGCAGGATACCGGCGGTGGACTTCGGCGAGAAGCTGTTTTTCGATGCGCGGCTCTCGTCCGCCGGGCGCTTTTCCTGCGCCACCTGCCACGTGCCCGAACTCAACTGGACCGACAACCGCCGGCGCGGCGTCGCGGCCGGGGAGACGGAGCGCAACACGCCGAGCCTGGTCAACCTGAGGCAGGCGTCCTGGTACGGCTGGGACGGCGCCGCCGACAGCCTGTGGTCGCAGGCCATCCGCCCGATCCTGGAACAGCGGGAACTGGGGGCAAGCCCCGCGCACGTCGCGAAGCTCGTGCGCGCCGATCGCGACCTCGCGTGCCGCTACGAAAAGGTGTTCGGCGCGCGCCCGGCCGCCGCCGATGACGAAACCGTGCTGGTTGGCGCCGCCAAGGCCATCGCCGCATTCCTGGAGATGCTCACTAGCGGCTATACCGATTTCGATGCGTTTCGCGATGCGCTCGCGCGCGGCGACGCTGTTGCCGCCGCGCGCTATCCCGAGGCCGCGCAGCGGGGCCTGAAGCTGTTCATCGGCAAGGGCGCCTGCGCGACCTGCCACGCCGGGCCGATTTTCACCAGCGGTGGCTTCGAGCGCAACGGCGTGGCCGCCGGCGGCGACGCGGGGCGCGAGGGCGGCGCCGCGCGCCTCAAGGCGAGCCGGTTCAACCTGCTGGGCGCCTACAACGACGACGCTTCGCGCAAGAACGCGGCTGCCACGCGCGCCGCGGCCGCGGACCCGCGCGACCGGGGCAAATTCAAGGTGCCGTCGCTGCGCAATGCCGCACTGACGGCGCCGTACATGCACCAGGGCCGGCTGGCGACGCTGCCCGACGTCGTGCGGCACTACTCCGCGACCGGCGCGCCGGCCTCCGGCCCGTTGAAACTGTCCGCCGGCGAAACCGGCGACCTGCTGGCTTTCCTCGGCACCCTCACGCTGCCCGCCGGCGCGTGGCACCGGGCGGAGGGGGTGGCGTGCCACTAAAAAGCAAGGATGAAGGAAGAAGGCGGAAGGTTCTGATAAACGGAGGTAGTTGCAAAAATGTTGATCGTAGATTCCCAAGTGCACATCTGGGGCGCGAACACGCCGGAGCGGCCGTGGCCGGCGCGGCAGGCGGTCAAGCCGCAGCGCGACACGCCGTGGACCAAGGACGAGCTGCTGGGCGAGATGGACGCCGCCGGCGTCAACCGCGTCGTGATCGTGCCGCCGTCGTGGGAGGGCGAGAGGAACGACCTCGCCATCGCCGCCGTGCAGGCGCACCCGGATCGCTTCGCCATCATGGGGCGCATCAATCCCGAGCTGCCCGAGTCGCGCGGCAAGATGGCGGCGTGGCGCAAGCAGCCCGGCATGCTGGGCGTGCGCTTCGTGTTCCACCGCTCGCCGCTGCTGGAACTGCTGACCGAGGGCAAGGCGGACTGGCTGTGGCCGGAAGCGGAGGCCGCCGGCGTCCCGGTCTACATGCTGGTGCCGCACGTGCACATGCATTTTGTCGGGAAGATCGCGCAGCGCCATCCCGGGCTGAAGATCACGATGGATCACTCGGGCCTGGTGGACGGCAAGAATGACGAGGCGTTCAGGCATTTCGACCAGCTGCTCGCGTTGGCGAAGTTTCCCAACGTCGCCACCAAGGTGAGCTGCTACCCGTTCTTCACGACTGATCCGTATCCCTTCCAGTACCTGCACGCCCGCATCCGCCAGGTCTACGACGCGTTCGGCCCGAAGCGCATGTTCTGGGGCACCGATCTCTCGCGCCTGCCGTGCACTTACCGCCAGGGCATCACGCTCTACACCGAGGAGCTGCCGTGGCTGAAGGGCCAGGATCTCGAGTACGTGATGGGGCGCGGCGTGTGCGAATGGCTGGGATGGAAAATCTGATCGGAAATGGAGACGAACATGATGGTAGTGGATTCACAAGTACATATCTGGGCGGCGAGCACGCCGGAGCGGCCGTGGCCGGCGCGGCACAAGCCGCACAAGCCGGAGCCGATCACGGCGGAGATGCTGCTGGCGGAAATGGACGCGGCGGGGGTGGAAAAGTGCGTGCTGGTGCCGCCGTCGTGGGAAGGCGAAAGGAACGACGTGTGCCTCGCCGCGGCGCAAAAGCACCCGAAACGCTTCGCCGTGATGGGACGCTTCGATCCCGAGGACCCGGCGTCGCGCGGCAAGCTCCCGGGCTGGCGCAGAGAGCCCGGCATGCTCGGGTTGCGTTTCACCTTCCATCGCCCGCAGCTGCGGCCGTTGCTGACCGAGGGCAAGGTGGACTGGCTGTGGAGCGAGGCTGAAAAGGCGGGCGTGCCGATCATGACGCTGGCGCTGCACGCCGACATGCATTTCTTCGACAAGGTCGCGGAACGCTACCCGGGCCTGCGGCTGACGATCGACCACCTCGCGTTGACCACCGGCAAGGACGAGGAGGCGTTCAGGGACATCGGCAACGTGCTGGCGCTGGCGAAGCGGCCCAACGTGGCGGTCAAGGTGAGCTGCCTGCCGCATTACACGACGGACAAATACCCGTTCCGCAGCCTCGACCCGACCATCAGGCGCGTCTACGACGCCTTCGGCCCGAAGCGCCTATTCTGGGGCAGCGATCTTTCCCGCCTGCCGTGCACCTACAAGGAAAGCCTGACCTACATGAGCGAGGAGATTCCCTGGCTCACCACGTCCGACAAGGAATGGATCCTCGGGCGCGGAGTTTGCGAATGGATCGGCTGGAAAATCTGAACAAGGAGACTGTATGACCAAACTCGAGTTCTACGACCCCTCGGGCGTGCTGGAAGTGACGCAGCCGTTCGCGCCGCGGCTCGACGCCATCGCCGGCAAGCGCATCGGCTTCGTCAGTAACGAGCAATGGCAGGCGTACCGCATGCTGCCGTTGCTGAAGGAGTTGCTCGAGGCGGATTTTCCCGGCGTGCAGGTGCTGCCCATCGACGCGTTTCCGCAGGGCAACGCGCTGATCGGCAACGAGGAGACCGCGCTGCAGGTGAAGAAGAGCGGGGTCGACGCCGTCATCGTCGGCAACGCGGCTTGAGGGGCCTGCGCCACAGCATGCGGCCGTGCAGCCGCTAGGATAGAAACGCTGGGGATACCGACCGTCACGGTGACGCGCTCGGATTTCGTCGGGGTGATGAAGAACGCCGTGTCCGGGGTCGGGCTCGCGCCGGACGCCGCCATGGTGACGTTCCCGATCAACATGTTCCTGCCGGGCAGCGACCTCGCGTCGCTGAAGGAGCGCAGGCGCGAAATCTACGACGGCCTGACGCGCTGGCAGTCGTCGTTCGCCCAGGCCGCGGGCGCGGCGAAGATGCTGGAAGTCGAGGGCAAGAGCTACGAGGACGCACTCAACAAGGCGAACCACCTGCTGCTCACCAGCCTGTGGGGCGACGGCCTGCCGCTGTGGCCGGCGACCCGGGAGCGGGTGGACTGGATACTCCAGGGCGCCACCGATCCGCGCACGCGCGTGCTCGGCAAGTTCCCGCCGCGCGGCGGCATCACCACCGTCGAGACCTGCGCCATCGCGCTCGCGATGGCGGGAGGCCGGCCGGAATACCTGCCGATCCTCGTCGCCGCGGTGGAGGCGTGCCTCGAGTCCGAGGGTTTCGACCAGTTGCAGGCGACCTCCGGCGGGCCGTTCCCGGCGGTGATCGTCAACGGGCCGATCGCAAAAGAGATCCGTCTCAACTCCGGCTTCGGCCTGCTCGGTCCCGACCCGCAGCGTCCCGCCGGCGCCAGCATCGGCCGCGCGCTGCGGCTCATCCAGCAGAACGTCGGCGGCGCGCTGCCGGGCGTCGGCACCATGGCCATCTTCGGCGCCATGCGCTACACCAATGCGGTGTTCGCCGAGGACGAGGCGGGCCTGCCGCCGGGCTGGCAGACGCACGCGCAGCAGCGCCACGGCTACGCGCCGGGCACCAACTCGATCTCGGTGGTGTTCGCCTGCGGCGTCACCAACGTGCGCCGCCGTGGCGCCAAGAAGGAGTCGCCGGAGGAGGACGCGCTGAACGGCATGTGGCGCATGGCGGACTACATGCGCACGCCCAACCTCGCGGCGCTCGCCGGCTGGGAGAAGGGCACGCCCGGCATCATGATGATCGCGCCGGTGGTGGCGCGGCGCATGGCGGAGATCGGCTGGACGCAGCAATCGATCCGCGATTTCCTGTGGGAAAACTCGAAGATCCCGATGGCGCAGATGAAGCGCGCCGGCGCGCCGGCGTGGATCGAGATCAACGAGAACCCGGTCACGCGCGAGAGCATCAACCTCGACCCCTGGCCGGTGTGCCAGAAGCCCGACAACATCGTGCTGGTGGTCGCCGGCGGCGGCCACCCGACGCACAGCTACTGGCTCCAGGCGCATTCGCCGACGGTGATCGGCAAGGTCGTACGCGTGCCCGAGAAATTCGACCGCCTGCTCGCCGACGCCGACCGCGACCTGGGATGCGGCGACGATGCGTGCCGCATCTGAGGGATGAGGGCGGAGGGATGAGGGAAGAGGAGAAAATCATGAAGCGCCATGTCTTTTTTTGTTTTCTGACAGCGGTCTGTTCTCTTGGGATAACCTGCGCGCAGGCGCAGGGTTATCCCTCGAAGCCGATCCGCTTCGTCATCCCGTTCGCCGCGGCCGGGGCGAACGACATCATCGGGCGCATGGTGGGCGGCAAGCTGGGCGAGGTGCTGGGGCAGCAGATGATCATGGACAACCGCGGCGGCGCGGGCGGCCTGATCGGTCTCGAGATCGTGGCGAAATCGCCGCCGGACGGCTACACGCTGGTGTTGGGCAACATCGCCACGCTGGCGGTCAATCCGACGCTGTACCAGAAGCTGCCGTACAACCCGGTGCGGGATTTCCAGCCGATCTCGCTCGGGGCGAAGTCGCAGCAGGTTCTGGTCGTCCATCCCTCGCTGCCGGCGAACACGGTGAAGCAGCTGATCGCACTGGCGCGGTCGAAGCCGGGCGCGCTGATCTATGCCTCGGGCGGCAACGGCAGCGGCGCGCACCTGACGGCGGAGTACTTCAAGCTGCTGACGAAAACCGACATGGTGCACGTGCCGTACAAGGGCCTCGGTCCGGCTTACGTGGACATTCTCGCCGGGCAGATTTCCGTCATCTTCGGCGGCGTGACCGGCGTGGGCCCGCACATTCGCAGTAACCGGGTGCGGGCGCTCGGCGTGAGCGGCGCGGTGCGCGTGCCGGCGTTTCCCGACATCCCGACCATCGCCGAAGCCGGCGTCCCGGGCTACGACGTGACGCTGTGGTACGGCGTGCTGGCGCCCACGGGCACGCCTGCCGCGGTGGTGCAGCGCCTGCACGCGGGCATGACGACCGCGCTGCAGAGCGCGAACCTCAAGGAGCGGCTCTACAACAGCGGCGCGGAGCCTTCTCTCAGCGAACCCGAGGCGTTCCGCGCCTACATCAAGGCGGAAATCGACCGCTGGGCGCCCATCATTCGCGCCAGCGGCGCGAAGCCGGACTGATGCGGTGATGGGTGACGAGTGACGGGATGGATTCGATAACGCCGGACCGCGTCCGGCTATCGGCGGAAGAAGCCCGGGCGGTCGCCGAGCAGGCGCTGCGGCGCATCGGTTACGATGCGGAGGAGGCGCGCATCGTCGCCGACCACGTGCTGGATGCGGCGCTGTGCGGCTACGAGTACTCGGGGCTGCCCAAGATACTCAACGTTGCCGAGCACCGGCGGCTGCGCGAGCCGCGACGCCCGATGCGGGCGCTGCACGAGACGCCGGTCTCCGCGCGTTTCGACGGCGGCAACAACGTCGGCATGGTGACGCTGTGCCACGCATCGCGCGTGGCGATCGAGAAGGCGGGCAGGCACGGCTACGCGCTGGTCGGCGTCAACAACAGCTGGGTGAGCGGGCGCAGCGCCTACTACGTCGAGATGATCGCGCGTGCCGGGCTGGTCGGCATGCTGACCATCGCCTCGACGCGGCACGTGGCGCCGCCGGGCGGCACGAAAGCCGCCATCGGCACCAATCCCGTCGCCTTCGGTTTTCCCTGCGACGGCGAGGCGTTCGTGTTCGACATGGGCACCTCGGCGTTCATGTCCACCGACCTGCAGTTCCGCCAGCGCCGCGGCGAACTGCTGCCGGAAGGCGTCGCCATCGACGCGCAGGGCCGCCCGACGCGCGATCCCGCCGCGATGAAGAAAGGCGGGGCGATCCTGCCGTTCGGCGGCTACAAGGGCTTCGGCCTGGCGATGGCGATGCAGGCGTTCGGCGTGCTGGCCGGCTCGGCCACCGACGTCGAGCAGAGTTACGGCTACCTGGTGATGGCGTTCCGGCCGGACCTGCTGGTCCCGCTCGAGGAATACCGGCGCGACCTCGCTGCGATGCTGGCGCGCGTCAAGGCGACGCCGCGCCAGCCGGGGGTGGACGAGATCCGGCTGCCGTCCGAGCGTGCGTTCCGCGAACGCGCCCGCAACCGGCGCGAGGGCATCGTCATCGACCGGAAAATCTACGACGCCCTGCTGGCGCTGCCGGAAAGAGCGTAAAGCAATACTGAACCGCCAAGACCGCCAAGGAAACCGGACGACGGATCGCGAAGGACGCGAAGGAACGAATTACGATCTGGTGGAGTCTTCCGCAAGGCCCCAGACGTTGTCTTCGTGCAGCTGGGTTGTGGTTTCCGGTATTGTGTCCCGGCGCCCTTCGCGTCCTTCGCGATTCGTATTGGGATTTTCCTCCGGGCCCTTCGCGTCCTTCGCGATCCGGTTGAAGCCTTCAGGCCTGCCGCTTCGCGGCGCGCGGCATCTTTTCCGGGCCGCGGGTGCCGGCGACCTCCTTCCACTTCGGCCGCTCGACGCGGTATATATCGCCGAGCCTGCCGTACGCCGAGCCGGAAAGGCGACAAATGGGGTCGAGCAGACGGGCGTCCACGCGCCCGTCCTTCCACACCGACGGGTCCACGTGCGCATGCACGATGCGGCCGAGCACGATGTGGGTGTTGCCGTCGTCCACGATCTGCACCATCTCGCATTCCAGGTGCGCCTTCGCTTCGCCCACGCGCGGCGGCAGCACCTTTGCCGAAGGCACGGGCGTGAGGCCTGCCCAGCCGAATTCGTCTTCCTCGCGCGGGAAATCTCCCGAGGTGAAATTCATCTGCTCCAGCAGGTGCATCGTGGCGATATTGGCGACGAACTGCTTCGTTTCGCGCACGTTGGCGAGCGTGTCCTTGACCCTGGTCGAGCCGAAGGCGACGTAGAACGGGTCGCTGCCCATCAGGTTGAAGTAGGAGTAGGGCGCGAGGTTGCGCACGCCGCCGGCCGACACCGTCGACATCCAGCCGATCGGCCGGGGCACCACCAGCGCCGTCATCAGGAGGTAGAACTCGCGATTTTCCCAGTCGGAAGGCGCGACCTCCAGCGGGCGGTCCAGCACGCGCGGCGGCGCGTCATGCGATGCGGCCATTCGAGATCCTTTCCTTGTCTTGTGCCCCGTATCCCGGGCCTGTATGATGCCTTACGACCATCCAGACTATCCATTCCGTCTCCCGCCGCTTCTTCCGCGGGAACGCCTCCCGGACACCCCCTCCATGAGATGCCAGCACTGCGGTAAGCTAACGGTCGTGCGCACCGCCGGCAAAGGCAACGAGTTCATGCACCGCTGCCAGCACTGCAGCGGTTACCACAAGTTCAGCAAGTCGGGGCACCACGGCTCGGGCGCGATCAATTATCGCGTGACCAAGGTCGAGGCCGCGGCGACTGAAGGCCGCGATAGCGGCCCGCAACGCGTTCGTTCTACAACAGGAGGCTCACAGTGACTGTCGGTACAGTGAAATGGTTCAACCCGACCAAGGGTTATGGCTTCATCCAGCCCGATGACGGATCGAAGGACGTGTTCGTGCACATCTCGGCCGTGGAACGCGCCGGCATGGGCGCCCTAAAGGAAGGGCAGAAGGTCTCCTTCGAGCTCGCCAAGGGCAAGGATGGCAAGGTTTCGGCCGACAACCTGAAATCGGCCTGACGAGCCTGGCAGGCGTGACCGGTACCCGTCGCGGGTAGCCGGTGACGCCTGTCGCGACCAGGAGCCCTCATTGGCGAAACCCAACTACCAGTTCGAGAAACGCCAGAGAGATCTGGCCAAGAAAAAAAAGAAAGAGGAGAAGCGTCTGCGCAAGCTCGCCGGCAAGGAGCTGCCGGAAGACGGCGACGCGCCGGAAGCCGCTCCCGCCGCGCCCGAACCGCAGAAAGACGGCCCGCCCGGGGCCGCCTGATTTCCCGCCCTGATTCTTTTTCGTCCTATTTATCCACGCACTGATAGTGCGTGGTGCATTCCTTGAGCGAGCACACGCTGCGGGTCTTCAGCGCGGCCTGCTTGCGTTCCGCGCACACTTTTTCCGCGTTCCTCTGCGCGGCCAGGGCGGCCGCGTCCGTGAACGGATGATCGTAGGTCAGGTAATTGCTTTCCTCGATGGCCGGCTTCGTGCCGCAACCGGCGAGGATGACAAGAATCGTGACGAGTGACGAGTGACGGGTGACGAGGGGCGCTTTAATTTTCATCCTTCATCCTTCAGGCCGTTGCCGGCTCGTGGCCGTGCGCCTTGTAGATCTTCGCCGCGCCCGGCGAGGTCAGGAAATCCAGCAGTGCCTGCGCCGCCGCCGGCTCCTTCGCGCCGGTGAAGATGCCCGCCGCCGAGTGGGTGGTGGCCTGGATTTCTCCCGGCAGCGGTCCGACCAGCTCGATGCCGGGCACGGCCATCAGCTCGGGGATCTGCTGCACGGCGAGCTCCGCCTTGCGCGCGGCGACCAGTTCGCCGATGAGGCCACCCGGCTGGCGCACGGCCTTGGCCTGCAGTTGAGCCGCGATGCCCAGACGCTCGATCAGTTTCGAGAAGTACATGCCGCTCGCGCCTTCCCGGGTCCAGGCGACGGACTTTGCCGCGAGCAGCGCGTTCCTGAACGATTCGACCGAGCCGATCTCCGGTTTATTCGCGCCCGCCAGCACCGCGATGCCGACGCCGCAACTGGAGACGGGACGCTTGCTGGCGCCGCCGACCTTGCCCGCATTGATCAGGTCGTCGAGCGCGGACCCGCCGAGGATGACCAGGTCGGCATGCTCGCCGCGCGCGATGCGCTCCAGCATCACCTTGGCCGGATCGTAGCTCGCCGCGACCCGGTGGCCGCTGGCGCGCTCGAACTGCGGTATCAGTTCGCCCAGCGCGCCGCGCTGGCTGTTGGAGACAAACAGGTTTATGGTCGCCATTGACTTGTTGGGGAAAATGGAAAAGGAGACGGCTGCTGAATCCTACCTGAATTCAGCGGCTCCTTTTCCATTTTCCCCTGAGGATTATCCGGAACGTCTTCTGAATTTTTGAAATGCATGGGGCGTCAGCGGCGCCATGCGCTTCACCGCGCCGGCGTTCCGGATCACCTCGCCGACGTAGAGGTCGCCGCGGCTGTCTGCCCAGAGGCCGTGGGGCGCGACGAAGTTGCCGGGCAGGATCGGGTTCTCGCCGCCGATCTGGGCGGCGATCGTGCCGTCGGGATCGCACACCGTCACCCGCGCGATCGGCGAGTGTCCCTCGGGCGGACAGATCATCGCCTGGTCGTGCGCCGGCAGGGGGCCTTCCGCGCGCTTGTGCATGTAGTTGAGGAAGCCGCCCTCGGCGACGTGCACCATGTCCTGGTCGTCGATGAAAAGGCCGTAGGGCCGGTTGAGGAAGGTCCATTCGCGCAGGTATTCGCCTTTCGGGCTGAAGATCTGCACGCGCGAGTTCTCGCGGTCGGCGACGTAGACCAGCCCGGCGCTGTCGAGCGCGATGTCGTGCGGCAGGATGAACTGGCCGGGACCGCGCCCCGGCTCGCCCCACGAGAACAGCAGCTTGCCGTCCTTCGAGAACTTGTGCACGCGCGCGTTGCCGTAGCCGTCCGCGATATAGAGATCGCCCGCCGGCGTGGTCGCGACGTTGGTGACGCGGTGGAAGGGGCCGGCGGCGCGCAGCACCGGGCTCGCGCCGATCCGGTAGCCGGTGTCGGCGGCCTTGTCCGGCTCGCCGAGGGTCATGAGTTTCCTGCCGTCGGGCGTGAACTTGTGGACGACGTGGGCCTTGTCGTCGGCGAGCCAGAGATGGTCCTCGCGGTCGATGAAGATGCCGTGCGGGCTGTTGAACAAACCTTCGCCCCAGGCGCTGAGGAACTTGCCTTCCTTGTCGAAGACGACCATCGGGTGCTGGCCGCGGTTGAACACGTAGACGCGATCCTTCGAGTCGCACGCGACGCCGGCGACCTCGATGTACGACCAGCCTTCCGGCAGCCGGTCCCAGCCCTCCAGCACTTCGTACTCAATTCTGTGTTTGCCCAGAGCCATCATTTCCCCTTTGTTGTCGGTTATTCCCTGAAAAAGGGGTCAGGACCCTTTTTCGGTCAAAATCATCAATTGAATCAGAGTCGAAAAAGGGTCCTGACCCCTTTTTTCATGACCAAGCCTTATTTCTCCGACCGTGCCTGACGGATGGCGTGCCACAGGCGCGCCGGGGTGAGCGGCATGTCGACGTGCCGGATGCCGAGCGGGGAGAGTGCGTCCATGGCGGCGTTCATCAGCGCGGGGAGCGAGCCGCTGCAGCCTGATTCGCCCACGCCCTTCGCGCCGAGCGCGTTGGTCGGCGTCGGCACGGGGTGGTCGTGCACCGCCATGCCGCGCAGCCAGCCGGCGCGCGGCATGACGTAGTCCATGAAGCTGCCGGTCAGCAATTGCGCCGAGGCGGGATCGTAGACCACGTGCTCGCCGAACACCTGGCCCGCGCCCTGGGCGACGCCGCCGTGCACCTGGCCTTCGACCAGCACCGGGCTGACGACGTGGCCGAGGTCGTCCACCGCCGTGTAGCGCTCGATGGTGGCGGCGCCCGTCTCGGGATCGATCTCGACTTCGGCGACGTGGCAGCCGTTGGGGAAGCTCATCCCGAAGACGCCGTCGGCGGTGGTGTCGAGCGGGTGGGGGCGGGTTTTTCCAAGCGCGCGCGCCAGCTCGCTGAAGCCGATCGAGCGCCTGCCCGCGTGAAATTTTCCGCCGGCATAGCGCAGCTCGCTCTCGGCCGCCCCGAGCCGCGCGGCCGCATGTGGGCGCGCCAGCGCGATCAGCTTCTCGCCGAGCACGCGAAAGGCGCTACCGGTGCCGAGCACGCCGCGCGAGCCGCCGGTGCCGTTGCCGACCAGTTCGGCGGGCGGCGGCATCGGGTGAAAGCGGATGGACGCGGCGGAGATGCCGAGCGTTTCCGCCACGATCTGCGGGAAGGTGGTCTCGTGGCCCTGGCCGGAGGAGTGCGTCACCGCGTAGAGCGTCATCCCGCCTTTCGCGTCGAACTTCACGGCGACTTCGTCTTTCGGCGCCGCGCCGCCACCGCCCGCTTCGAGGTAGCTCGCGATGCCGATGCCGCGCAGCCGGCCGGCCCGCTGCGATTGCGCGCGTCGCTTCGGGAAACCTTTCCAGTCGGCGCGGGCGAGCGCGTCGTTCATCACCGCCTCGAAGTCCCCGCAGTCGTAGGTCGTGCCGTTCGCCGTCTTGTGCGGCATGGCGGCGGCGGGAATCATGTTTTTGCGCCGCAGCGCGATCGGGTCGAAGCCATGCTCGCGGGCGGCGTGGTCCACCAGCCGCTCGATCGCGTAGGCGATGTCGGGCCGCCCGGCGCCGCGGTAGGCGGACACCGGCGCGGTGTTGGTGTAGGCGAGCCGCGTGCGGGCGTAGAGGGCCGGCACGCGGTAGACGCCGCCCATCGTGATCGTGAGGTTGCGCGTGGCGATGAACGCGCCGAACGCGCCGCCGTAAGCGCCGAGGTCGGCGCGGTCGTCGAAGCGGATCGCGAGAAAGTTGCCGTCCGCGTCGAGCGCGATCTCGCCGGTCAGCGACAGCGCGCGGCCGTGGAAATCGCTCGCGAACGATTCGCCGCGGCTGCCGACCCATTTCACCGGGCGCCCGAGACTGCGCGCGGCGAGCATCGCGGCGAAGTACTCGGGGTAGGCCGGCCCGCGCACCCCGAAGCTGCCGCCGACGTCCTGGGTGGCGATGACGAGGTTGTCCTTGTCCACGCCGCTGACGTGGGCGAGCTGGCCGCGCATGCCGCCGACGCCCTGCAGCGGGATGTGGAAGGTATAGCGCCCGCTCGCGGCGTCGAACGCCGCCAGGCAGGCGCGCGGCTCCAGCATGTTGCCGGACAGGCGCTGGCTGTCGACCGTGAGGCGGCTCGTGTATTTCGCGCGCGCGAACGCCGCCGCCGTGACCTGCGCGTCGCCCGACTCGTACTCGAAGGCAAGGTTGCCGGGCACATCGTCATGTATCCGGGGCGCGCCTTCTTTTACCGCGGCATCGAAACCGGCGGCGGCGGGGAGATCGCGGTATTCAACATCGATCAGGTCCCTGGCGTCTTCCGCCGACGCCGCGGTGTCGGCGACCACCATCGCCACCGGCTCGCCGACGTAGCGCACGCGCGCCAGCGCGAGCACCGGGTGGTGCGGTTTTTTCAGTTGCTGCCCGTCCTTGCCGGGGTAGGAGACGATGTTGGGCAGCGACTTGAAGCCCGCGGCGCGCGCGTCCTCGCCGGTCAGGACCGCCTTCACGCCGGGGTGCGCCAGCGCGCGCGTGGCGTCCAGCCGGACGATTTCGGCGTGGGCCCGGTCCGCCCTCAGGAACGCCGCGTGCAACTGGCCCGGCAGGTTCCAGTCGGCGGTGTAGCGGCCGTGGCCGGTGACGAGGCGGGCGTCTTCGCGGCGCATGCTCATGTCACTCGTCACGCACTTGGGCGGACCTAGTCCGCCTTGACCCCGATCGTCTTGATGATCTTCGACCACTTGGCCGATTCGGCGCGCAGGAACTTCGCCAGCTCGCCGGGCGAGCTGCCGATGGCTTCCGAGTCCTCGCCCTTCATCAACTGATCGCGCAGTTCGGGATCGGACAGCGCCTTTGCCACCGTCTGATGCAGTCGCACGATGACCGGACTGGGGGTGCCGGCCGGCGCGACCAGCGCGTGGAAGGACATGCTGCAGAAACCGGGCACGCCTGCTTCGGTGCAGGTCTGTACAGAGGGCAGCATCGGCGAGCGACGGTTGCCGCTGCTGACGATGCCCTTCATCCGGCCCGCCTTCACATGCGCGAGCACGCCAGGCACCGTGCTGACCGCGAGCTGCACCCGCCCGGAGGCGATCTCGGGCGCGGCCTGGCCCATGCCCTTGAACGGCACGTGCACGATGTTGATGCCGGTCACGCTCTTGAACAGCTCGCCCGTGAGGTGCAGCCCGCTGCCGATGCCGCTCGAGGCGTAGTTCAGCTGGCCCGGGCGTTCCCTGGCGTAGGCGACCAGTTCTTTCGCGGTGTTCACCGGCAGCGTGGTCGACGCGAAGACCATGAACGGCGCCGCGGTGGTCTGCGACACCGGCACGAAGTCCTTGAAGATGTCGTAGCCGATGTCGGGCGTGAGATGCGGTCCGATCGCGAGCGGGCCGGCGTTGCCGTAGAGCACGGAGTAGCCGTCGGCATTGGCCGCCGCGACCAGTTTCGCGCCGAGCGCGCCGCCCGCGCCGCCGCGGTTGTCGATGACGATCGGCTGGCCGAGCAGCGGGCTCCAGCGCTGCGCGATCGAGCGGAACACGATGTCGATCGAGCCGCCGGCGGGGAAGGGAACGACTACGCGGATGGGGCGCGTCGGGAAGTGGGGGGCGCCGGCCCGCGCCTTCCCCGGGGGGAGGTAGGAGGTATGAGGGATGAGGAGGTACAGCAAGGCCAGGACGTTCAGAACAGGTTTCATGTGTATCCTCGGGGTTGCGCGTCGCGAGCGGATTATCGGCATTTCCGCGAAGGCGGAAATCCAGGCTGGATCCCCGCCTGCGCGGGGATGACGACCGCGGCGGGGTTCAACCGATTCCTCATCCCTCATAAATCATCCCTCATCCCTTACATCAGGCGCTTGGCAAGCCAATCACAGATGTAGTCCGTCCCCATCTGCCGGTTGTCCACCTGGCAGTGCTCGGCGGCGCCCTCTTCCTCGTCGAAGATCTTGAGCGTCTTGTCCTTCGAGCCGACCTTGGCGTGGAGCTCGTCGGCGACCGAGCGCGGCGTCAGCTTGTCCTGCGTGCCCCACAGGATCAGGAACGGGCAGGCGATCTTCTGCGCGACGCCTTCCAGCGTGAACTGCCTGACCTTCGCCATCGCGGAATCCATGTCCTTCGTGCCGAGTACCCACGGCAGCTGGAAGTGCGAGGTGGCGACGCTGTTGTGATCGGCCTGCATCGCCGCCCAGCGCTTCTGCCACACCGCGTGGTAGTCGTAGTGCGGGCCCCACGCCACGCACGCGGCGTAGCGCGGCTCGAACGCGCAAGCGCGCGGCGCGTAATAGCCGCCGGCGCTGTAGGCCATGATGGCGACGCGCTTCGGGTCCACGTCCTTGCGCTTTGCCACGAACTCGTACGCCGGCGTGCCGGCCGCTTCGTAGTCGTAGCGCGCGTGGTGGCCGCGCAGGCGCAGCGACTCGCCCTGGCCGGGACCGTCGATCGCCA
>CAZOQY010000004.1:0-10001 GCA_964581835.1 uncultured Streptomycetaceae bacterium
AGGTGCGCCACGAGGGCGCCGGGCTGGGCATGGCCGACGGCTGGGCGCGCGTCACCCGCACCCCGGGCATCGCCACCACCACCTGCGGCCCCGGCGTGTCCCAGCTCGCCACCGCGCTCATCACCGCCTCGCGCGCGTCCTCGCCGCTGGTGGCGTTCTGCGGCGAGTACCCCAACAACGACGACGAGTACAACCAGCGCATGGACCAGCAGTCGTTCGCGCAGGGCTGCGAGACCGCCTTCCTGCGCATCACGTCGCCGGACGTCGCCGACGACGTTGTGCGCAAGGCGTTCTACACCGCCAAGCTGGAATCGCGCCCGGTGATGATCAGCGCGCCGATGGACGTGCAGCAGATGGCGTTCGAGGACGACGACGAGCCGTACAAGCCGTCGTCCGCGATCCTGCCGAAGCGCGTCATTTTCCCGGACCCGGGCGATATTTCCCGTGCCGCCGACCTGGTCGGCAAGGCCAGGCACCCGGTCATTATCTGCGGGCGCGGCGCGATGTGGTCGGGCGCGGGCCCGGCCGTGGTCAGGCTCGCCGACCGCATCGGCGCGCTGATCGGCACCTCGCTGATGGCGAAAGGCTGGCTCGCGGAGCAGGAATGGTACGCCGGCATCTCCGGCACCTACGGCGCGCGCAACTCATTGAAGCTGTTCGAGGAGTCGGACTGCGTCATCGCGGTGGGCGCGACGATGAACCGCTATACCACCGAGCACGGTTACCTCTACCCGGACGCGAAGTTCGTCCACATCGATACCAAGCCGCACGTGGTGATGAGCGGCGGCCGGGCGTCGGAATGCTACGTGATGGCGGACGCGAAAGCGGGCGTCGAGGCGCTGGAAGCGGAGCTGGCGAAGCGCCAGGTCAAGTCGACCGGCTACCGCACGTCGGAAGTGAAGAAGCTGCTTGCCGCGCGCAACGTGGACCGCGCCGAGTTCCCGATCGAAGCGAACCACGTGGACGCGCGCGAGATCATCCACACGCTCGACGAAATGCTGCCGCCGTCCATCGGCGTGTGCACCGGCAGCGGCGCGACCGCGGGCTTCTCCAACATGGGCTTCAACAAGCCGCGCACGCTGGTGCTGCCCGGGCATTTCTTCGGCTGCATCGGCCAGATGCTGCCGGCGGCGATCGGCGTGACGGTCGCGAGCGGCAACAAGCCGCACGTGCTGTGCGACGGCGATGCCTCGATCATGATGCACGTGGCCGAGTTCGAGACCATGGTGCGCTACAAGATCCCGCTGATGGTGGTGTGCCTGAACAACATGGCGCTGGGTTCGGAGTACTACAAGCTCGACGCCCACAAGATGAAGAAGGAGCTGTCGGTGGTGGAAACGCCGGACCTGGGCGAGGTCGGCAGGGCCTTCGGCGGGCGCGGCAAGCTGGTGCAGAGCGTCGAGGATCTCAAGGCGGCGACGCAGGAATTCCTCGCCAATCCCGGCCCGATGCTGCTCGACGTACGCCTGGACCGCAGCGTCATCACGCTGCCGTATCGCCGTATCCACTACGGGCGCGACGAATAAGCCCCGTAAAGGGTTTTAGTGCGCGCGGGCGAAGAATGAGATAATGCGGGTTATGGACGAATCCCAACCCAATTCCCCGCGCGCGCGCCTGCAGGCGCTGCTGGCCATACCGGAGCGGCAGCGCACCGACGCCGAGTGGGACGAACTGAACGAGCTGGAGATCATGCTCGCTTCCGGCAACCGGCAGGGCGCGCCCGACCCGAACCGCAACGCGCAACCGGGCGGCGGCCAGCAGCACCGTCATGGCGGCGGCGGGCAGCAACACCGCCATGGTGGCGGCGGTCAGCAGCAGAATCGGCCCGGTGGTGGAGGCGGCGGTGGCGGCGGTCAGCCGCGTCACGGCCAGCGGCCGGGACGGAAGTTTCACCAGCGGCCGCCGAAGCGGGGCGGGCCGCGCTAGCGACGGCGGACCCGGTCGGCTCCGCCTGAAGTCGAAAGTCGAAAGGCGGAAGGACTTCAAACTTCCGTTCCGCGGTGATTGTTACTTCGTCACCGCGTCACGTTTTTTCTGTTCCGCGCGTAGCGCGCTCAACGTTTTCATTCCCGCGCGTCCGTCGGCGGGCAATCCCGCAGCAGCCTGAAACGCCTGGATCGCCGCGCGCGTGCGCGGGCCGATGATGCCGTCGGGCTCGCCGACGTCGTGGCCTAGCCGGTTGAGCAAGGCCTGCAGCTCGCCCCGTTCGGCGCGCGACAGGCCGGGATCGTTCGTCGGCCATGCCGCCTGGAACGAACCGGCGCCGCGCAGCCGGTCCGAGAGGTGCGCGATCGCGAGCGAGTACGATTCGGCGGCGTTGTAGGCGTAGATCGCGTTGAAATTGCCGAAGACAATGAACGCCGGCCCGGCCGCGCCGGCGGGCAGGAGCAGCGCCGCCCGGCCGTTGCCCGCGAGCGTGCCGCCGTCGATGCGGCGGATGCCCGCCTGGATCCAGTCCGGCAGCGGGCGCCGCGCGCGGCGGCCGGAAGGGCCGTTGTAGCCCGCCGGCAGGCGGGCTTCGTAACCCCATGCTTCGCCTTCCACCCAGCCCGCTTTTTTCAGGAAGTTGGCCGTGGAAGCGAGCGCGTCGGCGACCGAGCCCAGGATGTCGCGGCGGCCGTCGCCATCGAAATCGACCGCCAGCCGCTGGAAGGTGGAAGGCATGAACTGCGTGTGGCCGAACGCGCCCGACCATGAGCCTGCCAGCGCCTCCGGCCGCACGTCGCCGCTTTGCAGGATGCGCAGCGCCTCGATCAGCTCGCCGCGGAAGAAGGCTTGCCGGCGGCCGTGGCACGAGACCGTCGCGAGCGAGCGCACCAGCATGCGCTTGCCCATGTTGCGGCCGTAATCGGTTTCGATGCCCCACACGGCGACGACGATGTGACGGTCGACGCCGAACCGGCGCTCGATATCCGCGAGCAGCGGCGCCAGCTCGTCGAGCTTCGCACGGCCGTCGGCGATGCGCCGATCGTCCACCAGCCCCGCCAGGTAGTCCCACACCGGCGTGGTGAACTCGGGCTGATTGTTCATCGCCTCGAGCACGCCGGGGTCGGGCTCGACGCCGGCCAGCGCCTGGTCGAAAGTCTGCCGGGTGATGCCTTTCGCCACCGCCTCGCCGCGCAGCGCCCGCACGCAGGCGCTGAAATCCTGCGCGATCGCGCTGCCGGCCGCCGTCAGCGACAGCAGCAGCATGAAAAAAAGGCGGAAGGCCGAATTTATCGAGGCGGGCGGAAGGCGGAAGGGCGGCAGACTGCGACTCACGTGATGGCGAGCGACTGGCTAACGGTTCCCTCAGGGCACGACGGGCAGGGCGGCGGCGCCCCTTCCCTTGAGATACTGCTCTTTCAGTTTCTGGATGGCGGCCAGGTGGTCGCCCATGCTCGACTGGTTGTTGTCGTACTGGCTGGCGAGCTTCTGGTAGGCGGCAATATAGGCTTCGTCGGTCATCATGGCTTATATCCGGTCATTTCTGAGCATATTCTTCACTATACGCGCTCCCGGACGGCATTACCGTCGATTATCCTTGACCCGGGGATGTTACCCGTATAAGGTGCGCGCTCGATGTTTAGTCCGAGTACTTGTGGGATAGTGACTTGCTGGTCGTCCGTTCTTGTGGGGCTTTGAGATCAAACACGATTTTGTGGGCTCAGCCCTAATTTCCAATAAGGAACGTGACAATGGCAACCGGTACAGTCAAGTGGTTCAACGACGCGAAGGGTTTCGGCTTCATCACCCCTGATGGCGGCGGCGAAGATCTTTTCGCCCACTTTTCCGCGATCAACATGGCGGGCTTCAAGTCGCTGAAGGAAGGCCAGAAGGTGACCTTCGAAATCACCGCCGGCAACAAGGGCAAGACGCAGGCGAGCAACATCCAGGCCGCGTAAACCCTTTCGGTCGGAATAAAAAAGCCGGGCGCATGCCCGGCTTTTTTTACGTACGGGTTGCCAGCGGGGTCGCCGGCGCTCAGACGTCGCCGTCTTTGCCCGCCCCGTCGAGCGACACGTCGGACGGCAGCTTCTCGCGGAAACCGGGCTGGTCGCGTTCCAGGGGGACGGCGGGCTTGCTGCCCTTCTTCGGGCGTCCCGGCCGGCTGGTCACGTAGAAGGTCTTCAACGGCGGCACGATCGGGGGCTTCTCCATGAAGCGGCAGTCGGATTCCGACGGCATGCTCACGGTGCTGCCGATGCGCGTACGGCCGACGTAGACGGTGTAGCGCAGCATGTGCTGCACGTGCGGCATCGGTTCGGCGACGATGTCGTACTTGCCGACGGTGAAGCGGGCGCGTTCCGCGGCCCGGGCGAGTCTCAGGGTGGTCATAATGGGTCAGTTTTCCGGTTGATCGGGGCCGCCCGCCAAACAAAAAAGCCCGGCGGCGGCGGGCTTGCTAATGACGCATTATAGCGCAATAACCGCTTCATTTCCCGATGGATTGCTCCATCAGGCGGCGCAGCTCCGGGGTCACGACGGGCTCCAGGCCGAACCAGGCCTTCCACGCCGGGCGCCCCTGGTGCAGCAGCATGCCCAGGCCGTTGATGGTGCGGTTGCCGCGGGCGCGCGCCGCGGCGAGGAAAGGGGTTTCGAGGGGGATGTAGATGATGTCGGCGGCGAGCGCGGACCCGGGCAGGCGGTCGAGCCGGAGATCGAGCGCGGGCTCGCCGACCATGCCCTGGCTGGTGGCATTCACGGCCAGGGCCACGCCGTCGAGCGCCTCGTGGCGCGCCTCCCACGGCAGCACCCGGATCGGGCCGCCGAACTCGTCGGCGAGGGCTTTCGCGCGGGCCTGGGTGCGGTTGACGAGGCGGATCTCCTTCGCGCCTTCCTGCAGGAGGCCGTAGCAGACCGCGCGCGAGCCGCCGCCGGCGCCGATCACCGCGGCCGGCCCCGCGTCCGCGCGCCAGCCCGGCAGTTCCTGCTTCAGGTTGTGGGTGAAGCCGAACCAGTCGTTGTTGGTGCCGAACAGCGTGCCGTCGGGGCGCACCACCACGCAGCTGATGGCGCCGATGCGCTTCGCCGTCGCGTCCACCTCGTCCACGATCTTCATCGCTTCCTGCTTGTGCGGGATCGTGAGGTTGCAGCCGGCGAAGCCCAGCGGGCGCAGCGCGCGCAGCGCCGCGGCGAGGTTCCCGGGCTCGATCGCCAGCGGCACGTAGCTGCCGGCGAGGCCGTGCTGGCCGAACCAGTGGTTGTGCATCAGCGGCGAGCGCGAGTGCATCACCGGCCAGCCCATCACGCCGGCCAGCAGGAATCGGTCGGGGCGTGCCATCAGGCGAGCTTGGCGCGGAAGTGGTCCCAGGTGCGCTTGAACAGGCTCTCGGTCCAGAGTTTCTCCCGGCACATCGCGATTTCCTTCTCGCTGAACGAATAGGGCTTGCCGATCTGCAGCGCCATGTACTGGCGGTAGGCGTTTTCCTCGAGATAATTGGCGAGCACGAAGGCCTCGACTATGTCGCGGCCGACGGTCACCGCGCCGTGCGACTTCATCATCGCCGCCGGCCGGTCGCCCAGCGTGTCCGCGAGGCGCTTCGCCATCACCGGGTTGTTGATCGAGTTGGGCGAATCGAGCACCGGCATCGGGTAGACCAGCGAGCCTTGCGCGTAAACCGGCTGGTAGGGCTCGCCGACCATGGTGAGGAAGGTGGACCACTTGGGGTGCGCGTGCACCACGGCACCCACGTCCGGCCGCGCCTTGTAGACGCCCGCGTGCAGGTGAAACTCCAGCGGCGGCTTGCCGTTGCCCTCGAGCACGTTGCCGTCGAAGTCGATGGTGCAGATGTCGCTGACCGTGAGGAGGCTCCGCTGGCAGGAGCCGATATTGATGAACATCCGGTTCTCGCCGGCGCGGATGCTGCAATGCCCGTTGTAGTCGATGATGTCCGACCGCTCCAGCATGCGGATGCAGTCGACGAGCTGCTGTTTCAGTTGTCCGGTTTCTGTCATGGCTTCCTCATCCCTCATCCCTCCGCCCTCATCCTTCGGCCAGTGGGCTACCAGCCCACGGCCTGGCGCGTCTGCGTGCGCCACAGGTCCCACGCGCGCATGCCGGCGGTCTGGTTGATCACGTCGGCAAGGCGGCCTTCCTCGGCATCGAGCGCGGCGACCGGGCTGCCGCCGGCGGCGAGCGCGAGGGCCCAGTGCTGGATGCGGGCGTTGACTTCGGCGTAGACCGCCCGGAACACTGCCGTTTGCAGCGTCGGGCCGCAGGTCACGCTGCCGTGGGCGCGCATCATCGCGACGTCCTTCCTACCGAGCGACCGGGCGAGCGCAATGCCTTTGGCGCCGTCGCTCACCAGCATGTCGGTGGCGCCGAATTTTTCCCTGATGTCGAACACCGGCACGCCGGCCGCGAGGAAGGCCGCGTTGTGAAACATCGCCTGCATCGGCACGCCTACCAGCCCGAACGGGATCACCGACGGCGAGTGGCTGTGCACCACTGACATGACGTCCGGCCGCGCCTTGAAGATCTCGCCGTGGATGAAACGCTCGAGGAAGCTGTTGCGGCCGTTGGCGTTGCACGGGTTGCTGTCGAGGTCGTACTCGATGATGTCGTCGGGCGTCACCAGCGCCGGCGCGATCGAGCGCGACATGAAGTAGCGGTCGGGCGCCGCGGGGTGACGCAGCGAGACGTGGCCGAAGCCGTCCACCACGCCCTGCGCGGCGAGGATGCGGCTCGCCGCCGCCAGGTCTGCCATCAGCGCGGCCGGGACCGCGCCGCCGGATTTTGGAGTTGTGCTCATGGTTTCAGATGATGACCTTGGTCATCAGGCCTTTCGGAAAAATGTCTTCCGGCTCGAACCGCCGGTGCGCGATGCCCTGCTGGTGCGTGTACAGCGCCATCTGCTCCCACGTCGCGCGGTTTTCCTCGATGCCGTAGGGATAGGGGTCCCCGCCGAACAGGTCGCGCATCTTGCGCGCGTACGTCGGCAGCCAGGCGAGCGGGTAGCGCGACACGGCGGGATCGAGCAGCCGCTCGATGCTGCGGCGCTTCGATTCCACGAAGGCGTTGTAGAGGTTGCGCGCGGCCCAGGGGTGCTCGTCGAGGATGCGCTTCCTCATGGCGATGATGTGCATGATCGGCCACACCTTCGTCTTCTCGTAGTACTTTTCCTCCATCTCCTGGTAGTCCGGGTAGAGGCGCACCACGTCGGGGTGGCCTTCGAGGAAGCAGGTCGGCGGCCGCGCGATGATGGCGCAATCGATTTCGCCGGCCGCGATCAGCTGGGACAGCGACTTGTCGGCGATGCGCGTGAGTTTCACGCCCTTCGGCAGGTTCAGCTCCACCTTCTCCTCGCGCCCCGGCGAATTCGCGCCGGCCTGGACCCAGTGCACGTCGGCGAGCTTCACGCCCATGTCGTTGTGCATCCAGCCGCGCATGTACACCGCCGCGGAGTGGGCCCATTCCGGCGAGCCGACTTTCTTGCCCTTGAGGTCCTTGATGCTCCTGATCCTGCTTTTCCTGTTCACGTAGAAGGAGCTGAAGCGGAACAGCCGCGAGCACACCACCGGCAGGCCGATGATGTCGGAATCCTTGCGCGTCACCTGCGTCGCGAACTTGGCGAAGGACAGTTCCGAGAGGTCGAACTCGCGGTTGGCGGTGAAACGCGCGAAGCACTCGTGGTGGCCAAGGTTGAGCCAGTTGTGGTCGATGCCCTCGGCTTTCACGAAACCCAGCCGGAAATCGCGGAAATGGTCGTAGTCCGTGGTCGCGATGGACAGTTTCAGTTGCGACATGCGCCTCCCCCCTAGGGTTCGCCTGCGAGATGCGGATGATAAACGAAACTTGTAATGGGCGATGATTGATGGGTTTCCCGCACAGCGGGAAACCCAATCACTGGTCATTTCTCGTGCAGCAGGTCAGGCACGCCCAGCTGCAGCAGCAGGCCCAGCTCGTCGCCGAAACACCAGCTTTCCCTGAGCTTGCCGCCGGCGAAGCGCGCGACCTCGACCGCGGGCACGCCCACGCGCCTGTTGGTGGCGGGCAGGCCGTAGAGCGGGGCTGCGTGCGTGCCGGTGAGGTGGAAACGCGCCCAGACCTGGTCGCCGTCGGCGACGAGGCGGTCGATCGGGTCGCGCCGCCCGGCGATCGCGGCACGCAGCGTTTCGCCGCCCTTGCCGCGTGCCACGCCGAAATCGTGCAGGTGCTGGAACGCCTCGCGCTTGCGGGCATAACCCGGCGCCTTGTCCGCGTCCGAGGGCTGCGAAGACCGCGAGCGGGCGAGGATGGCCTTCTGCCGGTCGAGTTGCGACGTGCCGGCGCCAAAGCGCTGCGCCAGCGCGTCGCCGCTGTCGCCGGCATCGATCACCGGCGGCGCGATGAGGCGGCCGTCCTTGCGCACCGGCAGCCTCGCGCCCAGCTGCCGCAGCAGCTCCGCTTCGTCCATCATGAACCAGCCTTCGACCATCTGGCCGTTATGGATGCGCAGCAGCGCGATCTCGTAGACGTCGATCTTCTTCCCCGTCGGCGGGATGCCGAACAGGTTGCCCTCGTGGGTGGCGTTGAGGCGGAACAGCAGTCCCACGGTGTCGCCCTCGGCGACGACTTCCTCCATCACGTCCACGCGGTCGGGAAAGGCCTTGCGCAGGTAGAGGCCCGGCTCCGGCCAGCCCTGATCGCGCGCGTTGCCGGCGAGGTGGAAGTTGCCGCCGCGGATGCGGTTGTAATTGGGCGCCAGCACCTCCTTCTCGATCTGCGGCATCTGCGGCGTGCCCTGGTTTTTCTTGAATCTCAATGCCACGGCCTTGTTGCGTTCCTGTTCTGCCCTGTCGCTCATGTTTCCCTTGTTCTGAAGTTATCGTTTGTTGGCAGGCGCATCCGCCCGCCACAGTACGCCGCGCCAGCGCACGGCGATGAGGAGGGTGAAGACGATACCGATGGCGCAGTAGAGCGTCGCCATGCCCGGGTAGCCGAGCGCGGCGATCAACGGGCCGGAGGCGAGCAGGCCGGGCAGGTTGCCGTAGATCGCCAGCATGCGGATGCCCATGATGCGGCCGCGGTACTGCTCGTCGGAATTGCGCAGCAGCATCGCCGTCGCCGGCACCAGGCCGAGACTCTGCATGAAGCCGGTCACCACGAGGACGGGGATGCCGAGCGCCGGGCTGGGCATGTATGCGAACACCGTGAGCATGATGTACCACGCCACGCTGAAGACGATCATCATTCGCGCCGCCGGCACCCGGTGCGCGAACCGGCTCAGCACGATCGAGCCCATCAGCGCGCCGCTCGCGGCGGCCGCGACCATGTAGCCCAGCGTCGTCTGGCTCGACTGGTAGACCTCTTTCGCCACCACCGGCAGCAGATTGTTGAACAGCGGGAACGCCGTCAGGTTGAGCAGGAAGGCGAGGAGCATCGCGGCGCGCAGGTAGGGCGTCTGCCAGACGTAGGCGAGCCCCGCCTTGAGTTCCTGCCAGGGGGAATGGCGCGTGCCGGGCGCCCCGGCGCCGCCGCGGGACTCGATGCGCGTGCGGCCCGATTTCAGCATGAGCAGGATGCTGGTCGCGTAGAACGCCGACACCACGACGTAGGCCGGCCCCATGCCGAGAACGGCGACCAGCCCCGCGCCGGTCAGCGCGCCGACGATGCGCGCTGAGTCCTGGGTCGTGCGCTGGATGCCCATCGCACCGAGCAGCCGGTCGGGTGGCATGATCTCGCCCACCAGCGCCGAGCGCATGCCGATGTCCGAGGGGCGCACCAGGCCGACGATCGCGGTGACGCCGAGCACGAGCCAGGGCGTGAGGACGCCGAGGAAGGTGCAGGCCGTCAGCACGATGGCGCAGGCCGCGTAGATCGAGCGCATGATGCAGAGCAGGGCGCGCTGGCCGATGCGGTCGCCGGCGACGCCGAACATCGGCGAGAGCAGGGTGCCGACGTACAGCAGCGACGCGAACACGGTGAGCATGAACACCGACTTCGTCTCGACCAGCACGTACCAGCCGAGAATGATCGTCTCCATCTCGAAGGCCCACGAGGTCGCCAGGTCGGCGGGCCACTGGAAACGGAAGCTGCG
>CAZOQY010000004.1:10101-30366 GCA_964581835.1 uncultured Streptomycetaceae bacterium
GCTTTCAGGCCCGCGTCCTTCGCCACCTTGGTCCAGCGCGCGAGCTCGGCGCGGTACATGACGTTGAACCTGGCGGCGGTGGGCCCGGTCGGGTCCATGTCCTGCTGCTCGATCCTGGGCCGCAGCTCGGGGCTGTGGATCGCTTTCACGAATTCCGCGTTGACGCGGTTGAGTACCGGCGCCGGGATGCCGGCGGGCGCGAACACGCCCTGCCAGGTCGTCACCACGAATCCGGGCATGCCGGATTCCTCGATCGTGCGCACTTCCGGCAGCGACGCGATGCGCTTGTGGCCGGTCACAGCGAGCGCGCGCAGGCGGCCTTCCTTGACGTGGGGCACCGCCGTCAGCACCGCGCCCATCAGGAACTGTACGCGTCCGGCGATGGTGTCGAGCAGCGACGGCGCGGTGCCCTTGTAGGGCACGTGCTGCGTCTTCAGCCCGTTGCGCATCGAGAACAGCACCGCGGCGAGGTGCGTGCTGGTGCCGGAGCCGGAGGAGCCGTAGTTCAACTGCCCCGGCCGCGCTTTCGCGTAGTCGATGAATGCCTGTACTGATTGTACGGGCAGCGACGGGTGTACGACGAAGATGAGGCAGCCGGCGCCGATCTCGGTCACCGGCGCGAGGTCCTTCTCCGGGTCGTAGCCCAGCTTCGAATACAGACCAGGAGAGAGCGCGATCGCGTTGGACGAGTAGAGCAGCGTGTGGCCATCGGCGTTGGCCTTGGTCAGCAGCTCGACGGCGATGTTGCCGGCCGCGCCCGGCCGGTTGTCGACGACGATGCGCTGGTTGATCTGGAGCGCGACCTTGTCGCTGACGAGGCGCGCGACCACGTCGGTCGGCCCGCCGGGCGGGAAGCCCACCAGCATGCGGATCGGCTTGTTTGGCCACGCCTGTGCCTGGGCCAGCGCGCTGGCGGCGGCCAGGGATGCCATCAGAACCATGCTGCTCATTTTTCTTGTCATGCCGGCGCTCTCCCTTCTTTCCGGTTGTGCGTCACTTCGTCACTGTGTCACTCCGTCACGGATTCACTTGGCCAGCCCGAGCTCTATCAGCGTCGTCTTCAGGTAGGCGTAGTCCTTGTCGAGCTCGTTCTTGAGCGCCGCGCCAGTGAGGTAGTACTCGGTCCAGTGGCTCTTCTCGAGGTCGGCCTTCCATTCGGGCGTGTCGGCCATGCGGCGCAGCACGCCTTCCCAGTACGCGATTTGCGCGGGTGTCAGACCCTTCGGTCCGAAGATGCCGCGCCAGTTGCCGTAGACGAGGTCGACGCCCTGTTCCCTCCACGTGGGCGAACTCGCAAGCGGGCCGCCGAGGCGCTGCGGCGCGGCGACACCGATGACGCGCATGCGCCCGGCAGCGACGTGGGGGATGGCGTTGACCGCGCCAGCGACGCCGACGTCGATATGGCCGCCCAGCATGGCGGTGATCGCCTCGGCCGAGCCCTTGAACACGACGGGTTTCAGGTCGCGCGCGTTGCCGCCCAGCGCCTTGATGAGCAGCGCGGCGGCCATGTGGCGGCTGCTGCCGAACGCGTTGGCGAAGCCGACGATCACCGAGCGCGGGTCCTTCTTCAGGCGGTCGGCGAGGTCGCGCCCGCCTTTCAGCGGCGAACCGGCCGCGACCATGAATACCGCCGCGTCCTCGTAGAGCAGGGCGAGCGGCGTGAAATCGGCCGGGGAGAGACTGCTCGCGCCGATGATATGGTTGGAAAGCAGCCCGCTGCTGGCGATGTAGAGATAGTGCGCGTCGCCGGGGTGCTGGCTGACGTAGGTATAGGCGATGCTGCCGCCGCCGCCCGCCTTGTTCACCACCGTCACCGTGCCGGGGACGAGCTTGTGCGCGAGCAGGATGCGCTCCATGGCGCGCCCGGTCTTGTCGTTGCTGCCGCCGGGGGCGGAACCCGCCACGATCTCGATGTTCTTCTGCGGCGTCCACGCCTGGGCATGAACGCCCGCCGCCGCGCAGGCGAGCGCAACGGCGGCGAGACCGACGACGAAAGAACCGGACAGCTTCATGGCGCTCCCTCCCCCGGAAACGCGCGCCGCCCGCTGCGCGATCCCGCCTACGCGGGCTGTCGCAGCGACTTCAGCTGGCGCGCGATGAAAGCTTTCAGCATCTCGTGGGCGCGGTCGGTCTGCGGCCCCGGCTTCGCGATCCACTCGTGCTCGCAATTCTCGAATATCTCGAGCTGGCACTCGCCGCCGGCCGCGCGGTAGGTCGCGGCGAATTTTTCCTGGATCGGCGGGATCACGTTGGTGTCCAGCGCGCCCTGCATGATCAGCATCGGCGGCAGCAAAACCTTCTCGCGGCGCTCGAGCATCTCCTGCGGGTTGCCCTCGTGGACCGTTTCCCACGGGTCGAAGTAAGTCTTGCTCTTCTGCATCATGTCGGCGCGCTTCATCCGTTCCGCCTGCAGGTAGCGCGCATGCGGGTCGCTGATCGGCGAGCGCGTCGCGATGTAGGCCACCGTCGCGTCCAGGCCCGGGGCTTCCTGCAGCGGGTGCGCGGCGTAGCGCGGGTCGCGCGGGCGCATGCCGATCAACTGGGCGACGTGGCCGCCGCTGGAGCTGCCGAGCACGCCGAGGCCGGCGGGGTCGCCGTTCCACTGCGCGGCTTTCGCCTTCAGCCAGCGTATGGCGTAGTGCGCGTCCTGCACCGACGCCGGGTAGGGCGCCTCGCCCGCCAGGCGCATGTCGACGGAGACCACCAGCATGCCGCTCGCCGCCGCCGCGCGCGCCATCGGCTCGTTGGCGAAGCGGTCCTTGTTGTTCCAGGCGCCGCCGTGCAGATCGAGCAGCGTCGGGAACGGGCCGCCCGCGCCCTGCGGCTGGTAGATGCGCGCCATCAGCGTGCGCGCCGGGGTGCGGCGGAACTCGACTTCGCTTACCTTGATTTCGTGACGGGCCGCCGGGTTGTAATTCGCCATGTGGACTCCCTTTGCTCGGTCTGAATCGCGGGAAAGAGTAACACGATCAGGCGGTCCGGCCGAAACCGTAGAGCGCTTCCGGATTCGTGACGAGGACGCGGTTGCGCGTCGCCTCGTCGGGAACCCATTCGGCGAGCAGGTCGAAGAGCAGGGCGTCGTCCGGTTTCGTTTTCTCGCTGGGATGGGGCCAGTCGCTGCCCCACACCAGCCGCTCCGGCGCGGTCCTGACGTAGGCCTGCGCGATCTTCGTCGCGTCGGCGTAGGTCGGCGGGCCGATGCGCGTGTTGAGATAAGCGCCCGAAATCTTGACCCAGGCGCGGCCCCGGTCGAGCAGTTCGCGGATGACGTCGAACGCAGGATGGGCCAGTCCCGCCGCCGGCGGCAAGCGCCCCATGTGGTCGACGACGATGGGCACCGGCAGGCGCCGCAGCAACGCCGCGTGCTCGACGTAGAGGTCGCCGGGCGCGTGGAACTGGACGTGCCAGCCGAGCGGCGCGATGCGCTTCGCCAGCGGCTCGATCATGTCCACGGTGACGATGGCGCTGGCCGGCTCGCCGAGCGAGAAGCGCACGCCGCGGATGCCGCCGGCGTCGAGCGCCTTCAGTTCGGCGTCGGTCACCGTCGGGTGCAGCACGGCGATGCCGCGCGCGTCGGCACCGACCCTGGCGATCGCGTTCACGGTCACCGCGTTGTCGGTGCCGTGGTTGCGCGGCTGCACCACCACGACGCGCTTCGTGCCGGTGCGCGCCTGCAGCCGCCGGTACTCCGCCACGCCGGCGTGCTCCGGCATCGGTTTCGGCGCGCGGTTCGGGAACGCCGGGTCGTAGAAGTGCATGTGGCAATCGGCCGCGTTCGCGGGCGCTTTCAGCTTCGCGCGGCCGCTCCCCGCGGAGTTCGGCACCGAAAAATCCGTCGTATCGCTCATCGTTTCGTCACGCTACTTCTCTTGCTGCATGCCGGTGTCTTTGGCGACCTTGGCCCACTTGGCGAGGTCGGCGGTGATCATCTTGCGGAGTTCCGCCGGTGTCAGGATGTTCATCTCGACGCCTTCGTCGTTGAAGCGCTTCTGCGTCTCGGGCATCTGCAGGAACGCCGTCAGCTCCTTGCTGAGCAGGTTAATGACGGCCGGCGGCGGGCCCGCCGGCGCGGCGATGGTCCACCAGTTGCTCGCCTCGTAGCCCGGTACGCCGGCCTCGGCGATGGTCGGCAGTTCCGGCAGGGAGAGGGCGCGCTTGGCGCCCCCGGTGGCCAGCGCCCTCAACTTGCCCGCGCGGATGAGGGAGAGCGCCTGGACGATGGAGCCGATGGTGATGTGGGCCTGGCCGCCCATGACGTCGATCATCGCCGGGAAGCCGCCCTTGTACAGCACGACGTTGAATTTCTGGCCGGAGAGGCCGCCGAACAGCACGTGCGTGAAGTGCTGGAATCCGCCGGCGCTCGCCATGACCAGCTGGCCCGGCTTGGCCTTCGCCATCTCGAGCACGTCCTTGATCGACTTGACCGGCAGCGAAGGGCCGACCATGAACGCGGTATGGCCGGTGCCGAGCATCGATATCCAGTCGAACGCGCGATGCGGGTCGAATGGCATCTTGCGCACCGCCGGATTCATCGTGTACGCCCCGGAAGCGAGCAGCAGGGTGTAGCCGTCGGGCGCCGCGCGCGCCGCCATGTCGGAGCCGATCAACGCGTCCGCGCCGGGACGATTGTCGACGATGAACGGCTTGCCGAGGCGGCCGGCGAGGTGCTGCGCGGCGTAGCGCGCCATGATGTCGTTGCTGCCGCCGGGCGCCTGCGGCACGATCAGGCGCACGGGGCGCGCGGGATAGGCCGTGTCGGGCGCGCCGGCGCGTTGCGCCGCGTGGGCGGGGGGTAATGCAAGCAACAGGACCGTGCAGATAGCCAGTTCTTTTTTCATCGCTCCTCCGTTGGTTGCTGCGTCAGTTCATCTGCAGATCCTCAGTCCCACTTCGGCGCGCGCCCCGCCGGGTTGGCGATGCGGCCGTCCGGTTTCGCCAGCGCGTGAATGCGGCGCATCTCGTCCTCGCTTAGCGTGAAATCGAACACCTGCAGGCTCTCGGCCATGTGGTGCGGGTTGGCCGAACGCGGGATCGGCGCGATGTTGCCCTGCTGCACCAGCCAGCGCAGCACGACCTGGGCGAGGGTTTTTCCTTTCGCTTTCGCGATATCGGCGAGCACGGGATCCTTGAAAACGCGGCCGCGGCCGAGCGGGCAGTAGGCCATGAAGGCGAGTCCGGCCTTGCGGCAGAACGACAGCACCTTCGACTGGTCGAGGTGGGGGTGGTACTCGGCCTGCAGCGCCGCCAGCGGCTCCGGGCAGAGCCGCATCGCATCCCCGGTCATCGCGATGTTGAAATTGGCGACGCCGATGTGGCGCGCCTTGCCGTCGCGTTTCGCTTTCGCCAGCGCGCCCATGGTCTCGGCGAGCGGCGTACCGTCGATCGCGGGCCAGTGCACGAACAGGAGGTCGACGTAGTCGGTCTGCAGGCGCTCGAGGCTTTCCTCCACCGATTTCGCGAAGGCATCCGCTTTCAGGTATTCGTGCGACACCTTGGTGACGAGAAAGATGTCCTGACGTGGCACGCCCGAGGCCTTGATGCCTTCGCCGACGCCCTGCTCGGTGCCGTATTTCCACGCGGTGTCGATGTGGCGGTAGCCGAGCTTCAGCGCCTGCGCGACGATCTCGCCGCAGTTGCCGAGTTGCGAGGTGCCGAAGCCGATCGCCGGCATCTGCATGCCGCGGGTGGAAAGGGCGGGAATGGAGGGTGTCGTCATTGGCGGTAACGGGTGACAAGTAACGGGTGACAAGTGATGACGGCAGGCCGGCCGATTCTACGGAACGCTGTTGCGATACGCAAAGCGGGGGCTTAGAGTGGCCCGATTCGTCGACTTGAATGTTGAAAGGAGAGGGGCGATGAAACGGGGAATCCAGGCCGCCCTCGTTGCGGCATTGTCGGTTTCGATTGCAGGTGCAGGCGGGGCGGTATTCGCGCAGGGAGATTACCCCAACAAGCCCATCCGTTTCATCGTGCCGTTCCCGCCGGGCGGCGGCACCGACATCGTGTCCCGCCTCGTCACCGGCAAGATGACCGAAATCCTTGGCTGGCGAATCGTCATCGACAACCGCTCCGGTGCGGGCGGGAGCGTGGGCATGGAGGTGGCCGCCAATTCGGCGCCCGACGGCTATACGCTGGTGATGGGCCAGACCAGCAACCTCGCGGTCAATCCCTCGCTTTATTCCAAGCTGCCGTACCAGCCGATGAAAGACTTTTCCCCGGTGTCGCTGGTGAGCATGATCCCGATCGCGGTGATGGTTTCGGCCAAGGCGCCGTACAAGACGGTGGCCGACCTGGTGGCCGCGGCCAGATCGAAACCGGGCCAGGTGACCTACGCCTCGACCGGCAGCGGCACGATCGGTCACCTGAGCGGCGAGCTGCTGCAGCGGGCGACCGGCGTGAAGCTCATCCACGTGCCCTACAAGGGCGCCGCGCAGGCCTTCCCCGACCTCCTCGGCGGCAGGCTCGACGTATTCCTCGCCTCGCTGGAGAGCGCGATACCGCAGGCCAAGGCCGGCACGATACGGGTGCTGGCGGTGACTTCGCTGCGGCGCGCGCCGGTGTTGCCGGACGTGCCGACCGTCGCCGAATCCGGTTACAAGGGCTTCGAGGCGAATACCTGGACCGGCGTGCTGGTGGCGGCGCGCACGCCGCAGCCCATCATCGAACGCCTGAATGTCGAGATCGCGCGCGTGCTCGAGCAGCCCGACATCCGCGCGCGCCTCGCCACCGGCGGGGAGCCGGTGCAGACCGGCCCCCGGGCGTTCGCCGCCCTGCTCAGGGCGGACACCGAGAAATGGGCGCGGATCGTGAAGGAAGCGGGCGTGAAGGTGGAGTGAGCGGCTAGCGTCCGCCGGTCACGTCGATGAACGTCCCGGTCGAAAAAGAGGCTTCGTCCGAGAGCAGGTAGAGAATGGCATGGGCGACTTCCTCCGGTTGCCCGCCGCGCTTCATCGGCACGTACTGCTTGACGCGGTCGACGCGGCCGGGCTCGCCGCCCAGCGCGTGGAACTCGGTATAGATGTAGCCGGGCCGCACCGCGTTGACGCGAATGCCCTCGGCGGCGACCTCGTGGGCAAGCCCGATGGTCATGGTGTCGATCGCGCCCTTGCAGGCGGCGTAGTCGACGTATTCGTTGGGCGAGCCCAGGCGCGCGGCGCCCGAAGAAACATTGACGATGGCGCCTCCACTGCCGCCGTGCCGGGTGGACATGCGCCGCACCGCCTCGCGCGCACACAGGAAGCCGCCGATCACGTTGACGGCAAAGGCGCGCTGCAGGCGCCCGACGTCCATCTGCTCGAGCCGCATCTGCTTCTCCAGCGTGCCGGCGTTGTTGACCAGCGCGGTGACGCGCCCAAGCGAGCGGTCCACCGTCTCGAACAGCCGCACGACGTCGGTTTCCGCGGACACGTCGGCTGGGACGGCAATGGCCTTGCCGCCGGCGTGCTCGATCTCGGCGACGACGCCATCGGCCGCCGCGCGGTTGGAGAGATAGTTCACGCAGACGGCGTAGCCGCGTTGCGCGGCGAGCCGCGCGGTGGCGGCGCCGATGCCGCGGCCGCCGCCGGTGATGATGAGAACTTTGCTCACGATCGAATCGAACCCCGGGCCAGGGTGCCCAGTATAGCTAGAACGGCAGCCTGGCCTTGAGACCAGCCTCGTCCGCGATGCGCGCGAGGTCGGCGAGCGTGTCGTCGGGGAACTGGATGCCGTCCCGGCGGTTCTTCCTGTCGTTGTTGAATTCGATTTCGCCCGGGTAGAACACCTCGTCGAAGCCCCTGGCGGTCGGCACGGACTTGATCTCGTCGGCGAATTTTTCCATGCGGGTGTTGAATTCGGCGAGCGGCTGGAACTTCGCGATGTCGATGGCGATCATCAGGTGGCCGCACTGGCTCTTCTCCGCGGTCTTGTAGGGGCTGTGCACGGCAGAGAGGAAGCCGCTGCCGGTCAGCACGCCGGCGAGCACGTCCACCATCGCCGCGATGGCGTAGCCCTTGTGCTCGGCCATCGGCAGGATGATGCCGTCGATGGCTTCCTGCGGGTCAGTGGTCGGCTCGCCTTTCGAGTTGATCGCCCAGCCGAGCGGGATCGGCAGGCGCTTGTTGCGCGCGAGGTAGATCTTGCCGCGCGCGACGCCGGTCTGGGCCATGTCCACCACGAACGGCGCGCGGGCGCCCACGGGCGCGGCGATGGACCAGGGGTTGGTGCCTATGATCTTCTTCATGCCGCCCCACGGCGCCATGGCGGGGCCGCCGTTGGTGGTGAGGAACATGACGCAGCCTTCGCGCGCGCCCATCATCGTGTAGTACATGCAGGTGCCGAAGTGGTTCGAGTTGCGCACCCCCACGGCGCCGATGCCGTGGGCTTTCGCGCGCTTCACCGCTTCCTTCGTGGCGAGCACGGTCAGCACGTGGCCGACCCCGTCGTGGCCGTCGATCAGCGCCATCGCGCCGGCGTCCACGACGAACTCCGGCTTCGTCACCGGGTTCATCACGCGGTTCAACACGCGGTCGCGGTACCACCCGAGCCGCAGCACGCCGTGGGACTGGTGGCCCCACAAATCCGCCTGCACCAGCGTATCGGCCACCAGCTGCGCGTCGGCTTCGGGTATGCCGACGCCAGCGTAGACCGCGGTGCAGAAATCGAGCAGGCGCTCGTGGTTGACGCGAGGGGCGGGCATGCCGATTTCCTTATCCGGCGGAACGGAACTCGACGCCCAGCAGCTCTTCGTACACCTTGATCATCGCGCCCTTGTCGAGCTTGCCGTGCCCTCTCAGCAGGGCCATCTGGTAGGTCGCGGTGGCTGCCGCGAGTACCGGCATCGGCACGCTCAGATTGGCCCCCAGCGTCGCGCCGCTCACGAGGTCCTTGTAGGCGTGCTTTAGCGGGTAGCCGTCGGTGAAGTGGTTCCTGAGAATGCGCGGGATGAAGAACTCGGAGGCGTAGCTTTTTCCCGTGCCGCTGTTGACGATCCTGCCGATTTTCTCCGGATCCATGCCGAGCTTGACCGCCATCGGCAGGATCTCGGCGATCGCCGCGCAGTTGATGTCGAACAGCAGCTGGTTGATGAGCTTCGCGAGCTGCCCGCTGCCGACGGGGCCCATGTGCAGGATGTTGTTCGCGACGCAGGCGAGGTAGGGCCGCGCGGCTTCGAGCGTCTCGCTCCTGCCGCCGCACATCGTCGTCAGCGTGCCCTCGATCGCGCGCGCTTCCATGCCGGAAACCGGCGCGTCGAGGAAGCCGATGCCAAGTGCCTCGAGCTGCGCCGCCATCTCCAGCGTCGCCGAGTAATCGATGGTGCTGGTGTCCACCACGATGCCGCCGGGCTTCATGTGCTGCACGATGCCGCGCTTGCCGAACAGCGTCTCGCGCACTTCCGCGGTGCCGGGCAGCGCGAGAAACACGATGCCCGCTTTCGCGATCTCGGCCGGGTCGGTGGTGGCGCGTGCGCCTTTGCTTTCCAGTTCGGCATGTTTTTTCCCGCTGGCCGAGCTGACGATGACGGGCGAGCCGCTTTTCAGCATGTTGATGGCCATGGGGCGGCCCATCTGTCCCAGGCCGATAAAGGCGATGTTCATGGCGTGCTCTCTGGTAGATAGTAGAATACGGGCAGGATAAACGCTGCGAATTTACCACGCCCGTCACAGATCCCATGAACCCACCGCTGTTCCACCTTGCATTTCCGGTCGATGATCTCCAGAAAGCGCGTGATTTCTACGGCGAGTTGCTGGGCTGCCCGGAGGGCCGCTCGTCGAAGGAATGGGTCGATTTCAATTTCTACGGCCACCAGATCGTCGCGCACCTCGCGCCGGGCGAAGCCGGGCACCGGCATACCAGTGCGGTGGACGGAGACAACGTGCCGGTGCGCCACTTCGGCGCGATCCTGTCGATGAAGGATTGGGAGCAGCTCGCCGACAAGCTCAAGCGCGCGGGAACGAAATTCGTGATCGAGCCGCACGTGCGCTTCAAGGGGCAGACCGGGGAGCAGGCCACCATGTTTTTCCTCGACCCCTGCGGCAACGCACTGGAGTTCAAGTCCTTCAACGACCTGTCCCAGGTATTCGCGAAGGACGCGGGCGGCCATTAAGCCGCGGCGGCGCGCCGGGCGACGCGCCCCGGAAGGGTGCACACGGGCGGGTTGACCCGTCCCGGCAAACCTCACTAAACTGCCCGTTCCCATAAGCCGTTCAATATATTGGAGGGGAAAATGAGGAAGTCTTTCATCGGCCTGCTCGCGGCCTGCGCGGCGCTGGTACTGCCTGTCCAGGCGCAGGAAAAGATCAATCTCTCGATCGCCACCGGCGGCACCGGCGGCGTTTATTACCCGCTCGGCGGCGGCATGGCCAACGTGCTGTCCAAGTTTGTGCCGGGCATGTCCGCCACCGCGGAAGTGACGGGCGGCTCGGTCGCCAACCTGCAGCTGATCGGCACCGGCAAGCCCTACATCGCCCTGTCGATGACGGATGCGGCGCTCGACGCGTTCAAGGGCGAGGACAAGTTCAAGGGCAAGAAGGTCGAGGTGCGCACGCTGATGATCCTGTATCCGAACCGGATGCACGTCGTTACCGTCGAGGGCACCGGCATCAACAAGATGGCGGACCTGAAGGGCAAGCGCGTTTCCACCGGTTCGCCCGGCAGCGCGACCGAGGTGATGGCTTTCCGCGTGATCGAGGCCGCCGGTCTCGACCGCGACAAGGACATGACGCGCGAGCGTCTGGGCGTTGCCGAGTCGGTCAACGCGGTGAAGGACAAGAAGATCGACGCGTTCTTCTGGGTCGGCGGCCTGCCGACCGCGGCGGTGACCGATCTCGCGGCCACCCCGGGCGTGAAGATCAAGCTGGTCGACCACGCGGAAACGGTGCCGGCCATGAACAAGAAGTACGGCCAGCTCTACGTCGAGGACGCGATCCCGCGCGCCACTTACAGCGGCATGGCCGCCGACAACAAGCAGGCGACCGTGATGAACATCCTGGTGTCGAACGCCAACCTGTCGGACCAGGCCGCCTACGACATCGTCAAGACCATCTTCGACAAGCGGACGGACCTGATCGCGGTGCACAAGGAAGCGGAGAACATCAAGCTCGAGAACCAGAAGGCCGCCGCCTCGCCGATTCCCTGGCATCCCGGCGCGCTCAAGTACTTCAACGAAAAGGGCGTCAAGCTGAAGTAGGGCTGAAGGACGCGCCGGTCACGAGCCCCGCTCCGGAGACGGAGTGGGGCTTTTTACATGCGGTTCGGGTTGACAAGCGATGAGCGTTGACGGGAAAACATTGCCGCAGGGCGAGGCCGCGATCAGCGACGAAGCGCTGAAGAAGGCCGAGCAGTTCATCGAGGCGGAAGAGGGCGCGCACAACCGTTACAAGGGCGTGCTCGCGATCCTGCTCACCGTGGCGGCGGTGGTGATGTCGGTTTTCCATCTCTACGCCGCGGTGAAGATCGTGCCGGCGTACATCCTGCGCCCGGTGCACGTCGCCTTCGCCCTGTCGCTGGTTTTCCTGATGTTCCCGATGGCAAACCGCTTCCGCCACCGCCTCATGTGGTGGGACGTGATTTTCGCGATTGCCTCGATCGCGGTGGTCGTCTACATGTTCCAGTGGGGCGACGAGTTCGGCGACCGCGCCACGCTGCCGACGATGTGGGACCAGGTGTTCGGCGTCGCCCTGATCGCGCTGATCCTGGAGGCCACCCGCCGCAGTTCGACCTGGATCCTGCCGTTCATCTGCATCCTGTTCCTGGCCTACGCGCTGTTCGGCCCGCACCTGCCGCCGCCGTGGACGCACAAGGGCTATGACATCGGGCGGCTCACGGGGTCGCTGTACATGACGCTCGAGGGCATCTACGGCGTGGCGGTGGACGTCGCCTCCACGCTCATCATACTGTTCACGATCTACGGCGCGTTCCTGCAGTACTCCGGAGCCGGCAAGTTTTTTATCGACTTCTCCTTTGCCGCGATGGGCGGCAAGCCTTCGAGCGCGGGACGGGCAGTGGTGATGGGCTCGTTCCTGCTCGGCGGGCCGTCCGGCTCGGGCGTGGCCACCACCGTGACGCTGGGTGCGGTCGCCTACCCGCTGCTCGCCAAGTCGGGCTATAGCAAGGAAACCGCGGGCGGGCTGCTCGCGGCGGGCGGCCTGGGCGCCATCATCTCGCCGCCGGTGCTCGGCGCCGCCGCATTCCTGATCGCCGAGTTCCTCAAGATCTCGTACCTCGACGTGATCCTGATGGCGACCATTCCCACCGTGCTGTTCTATCTGGCGATCTTCATCATGGTGGAGATCGACGCGCGCAAGTTCGGCATGAGCAACGTGGTGCTGGAGAAGCAGCAGCGTGCGCTGGAGATCGCAAAGCGCTACGGTTTCCACTTCGTGTCGCTGTTGGCCATCGTCGTCTTCATGCTGCTCGGCTACTCGCCGATCCTGTCGGTGTTCTGGGCCACGGTCGTAACCGCCGTGCTCTCCTTCCTCCAGCGCGACTCGGCGATCGTCCCCTACGACTGGTTCCGCGGCCGCCTGCCGTGGGTGAGGGGCTTCTGGGAGTCCGGCTTCATCAAGGCTCTCGAAGGCGGGTCGGTGAGCATGCTCAGCGTCGCCATGACCTGCGCCGCCGCCGGCATCATCGTCGGGGTGGTGACGCTGACCGGCCTGGGACTGAAGTTCAGCGCGATCGTGCTCGACTATGCCGATGCGGGCGCGCAGGGCCTGGTGAGCCTGTGGGCTTTCTTCGGCGCCGAGCGTACGCCGGAACTGCTGCACGACATGAAGCTGCTGCTGACCGCGTTCTATACCGCACTGATCGTGTGGATCGTCGGCCTGGCGGTCCCGGTCACCGCTTCCTACATCATCTGCGCTGTGATCGCCGCGCCGGCCATGATCAAGCTCGGCGTGCCCGATTTCGCCGCGCACATGTTCATCTTCTACTACGCGGTGCTGTCGGAAGTGTCGCCCCCGACCGCGCTGTCCCCGTTCGCGGCGGCCGCGATCACCGGCGGCGGGCCGTACCGCACGACGCTGCAGTGCTGGAAGTACTGCGCGCCCGCCTTCCTGGTGCCTTTCATGTTCGTGCTCGACGCTTCGGGCACGGGATTGCTGCTCGGCGGCTCGTTCAAGAACCTGGCCAAGGCCGATTGGGGTGCGATCGCGGTCGTCACGACCACCGCCGCCATCGGCATCGCGGCGCTCGCGGGCGGGCTGCAGGGCTGGCTGCTGCGAAAAACCACCTCGCCCGAGCGCTGGATGCTGGTCATCGCGGGCCTCATGCTTGTCTATCCCCGCGCGATGTTCGACTATATTGGTGCCGCCCTGGTCGTCGCGGTGATCGTCATGCAGAAGTTGAGGCCCGGCGAGGCGCGCGCGGCGACCGCCTAGGCGGGAACGAACGACGCCTTCCGTGCTCGAGACCTATCAGGCCAGACATCTCACGCCGTTCGCGGTGCTCGGCATCCGCGCCGCGGGCGAGCGGCTGGAAGGCATCGACTATCTGCCCAGGGGCGCGGCGACGCTCGATCCGCTCACCCGCTTTGCCGAGCGGGTATGCCGGCAGATCGATCGCTACCTGGACGACCCGGCATTCCCTTTCGATCTGCCGTTCGATTACGCCGGCAGCGAGTTCCAGTGCCGGGTATGGCGGGCGATCCACGCCATTCCCAGCGGCCGCACGCTCACCTACAAGGACCTGGCGCGGCAGTTGCGCACGGCGCCGCGGCCGGTGGGCGGCGCCTGCGGCGCCAACCGCATCCCGCTCGTGATTCCCTGCCACCGCGTGCTGGCGAGCGGCGGCATCGGCGGCTTCATGCACAGCCGGCGCGGGCCGGGCATCGAAATCAAGCGCTGGCTGCTTCGGCACGAAGGCGCCGAAGCGGTAATGGGTAATGCGTAATGGGTAATGCGAGAAAAGCAGGGGGTTTGCACTCGTCACTCGTTACTCGTCACCCGTCACCGCTCATAGACGAGTTCTGCGACGCGTTGTGGCTCGAGGACGGGCTGTCGAAAAACACGCTCGAGAGCTACCGGCGCGACCTCGCGCAGTTCGCGGCCTGGCTGCGGGCCCGCCACGGCAAGGAGCTGATTCAGGCGGACAACGCGAGTATTCAGGCTTATCTCGGGCATCTTTTTGGAAAGAAAACGCGCGCCACGAGCGCCGCGCGTTTTCTTTCCAGTCTCAAGCGCTTCTACCGGTATTGCCTGCGGCAGGAGCGGATCAAGTCCGACCCGACGCTGCGGATCGACAGCCCCAAACTGCCGCGGTCGCTGCCCAGGAGTCTGACCGAGGAGGACGTCGAGAGCCTGCTCGCGGCGCCGGATGTCGGGCAGTCGCTGGGACTGCGCGACAAGGCGATGCTCGAAACGATTTACGCGAGCGGGCTGCGCGTCTCCGAACTGGTGGCGCTGAAGCTCGGGCAGGTGAGCCAGGACATGGGCGTGGTGCGGGTGATGGGCAAGGGCTCGAAGGAGCGGCTGGTGCCGCTGGGCGAGGAGGCGCTCGCCTGGATCCGGCGCTACGTCAAGGAAGCGCGGCCGCGTCTGCTCGGCGGGCGCGCGTGCGACGACCTGTTCGTGACCGCGCGCGCGGCGGCGATGACGCGCCAGATGTTCTGGCATCTGTTGCGCCGCCATGCATCGAAGGCCGGGCTGAAGAAGCCGATCTCGCCGCACACGCTGCGCCACGCCTTCGCCACGCATCTCCTGAACCATGGCGCGGACCTGCGCGTGGTGCAGATGCTGCTCGGGCACTCCGATATTTCAACGACCCAGATCTACACGCACGTCGCGCGCGAGCGGTTGAAGCAGTTGCACGCGAAGCACCACCCGCGGGGCTGAAACCGGGTTCCCGTCGCTCGGTGGCGGCGGCCCGCCAGTGGGGGTATTCTAATGGCGACCGCACAACGCGAGGATCGCCGCCCGACATGCTGTTTTCCCTGTTGAAAGATCTGGTGTCGCCGAGAAAGGCGCGACCGCCCCTCGTCGAGCTCGAGAAGATGCCGTTCTACGATCTCGAACAGCTCGAACGCAAGATCACCGCGAAGGTCGAGATGCGGCGCCAGAATTACCTGGAGTGGCCCGCGTTCGTGCATCTCGAAACCATCGCGTTGTGCAACGCAGCCTGCAGTTTTTGCCCGTACCCGACGATGGACCGCAAGGGCGAGAAGATGCCGGACGCGTTGATCGAGAAGATCATCGGCGATCTCACCGACATCCCGCCGGAGGTCCGGTTCCAGCTCGCCCCGTACAAGGTCAGCGAGCCGTTCCTGGAGCCGCGGCTGTTCGACATACTCGAGACGATCAACGCGCGGCTGCCCAACGCCTACATCAGCATCATCTCCAACGGCACGGCGCTGACCGGGCGCAAGATCGACCAGTTGCTGATGGTCAGGAATCTGGTGTATCTCAACATCTCGCTGAATTTCGACGACCCGGACGAATACCAGGAGGTGATGAAGCTGCCGTTCGACCGCACGCTGCGGCGTCTTGACGTTCTGCACGAGCGGAAACTCAAGGGCGACGTGCCGTTCCCGGTCCGGTTGACGCGGGTATCCGACAACCGCCTGACCGACACCCGCTACGTGCTGTGGGTGCGCGAGAAGTACCCGGCCTTCGAGCCCGTCGTGGTGAACCGCAACGACTGGATCGGCGAGATCGCCGATCCCGCGGCGGCGACCGAGGTGCCGGACGCGCCCTGCCATCGCTGGTTCGACATGTCGATCACCGCCACCGGGCGGGTGGCGATGTGCTGCATGGACAGCGAGGCGAAGTATCCCAAGGGCGACGTGAACACAAGCCACGTGCTGGAAATCTACAACCAGCCGCATCTGCGCCGTCTGCGCGAGCAGCTCATCAGCCGCCGCGCCGCGGGCGACCCCTGCAACCGCTGCACGTACCTGAACTACTAGCGCGCGAACTATTCCCGGCGGCCGCGTTCCACCGTCACGCCGAGCCGTTTCACGTTCTTCAGCGGCGCGAGCTTGGCGACGCTGACTTTCACCCAGGGCGAGCGGAACTCCTTCATGACGATGCCGGCGACCTGCTCGGCAATGTTTTCCAGCAACCCGATGTGGTTCGCGGCCAGGGCGGCCTCGATGCGCGCCACCACCGCGGCGTAATCGATGGTCTCGCCGAGCTTGTCGCTGCCGGGTTTGCGCGCCGGCAGCCCGATCTCGAGGTCGAGCTGGATTTTCTGCGGGACTTTCCGTTCCCAGTCGTAGACGCCGACCAGGGTTTCGATGCGGAGTTCGGAGATGAAGATGGTGTCCATGGGGAAATCAGGGGCAGGGGTCTGAATTGTGCGGATTGCGGTCCACCGCGGACCCGGCACGGGATTTCGTTAGAATATTCCCGATTCTACCCTGACCCCTGCCCCTGATTTCCCAATGAGCCTGTCCATCGCTATCCTGACGGCGTACCTGATCGGCTCGATTTCGTTTGCCGTGCTGGTGAGCCGCGCGTTCGGCCTGCCCGACCCGTATTCCTACGGTTCCGGCAATCCCGGGGCAACCAACGTGCTGCGCACGGGGCGCAAGGCCGCGGCCGCGCTGACGCTGCTGGGCGATGCGTTCAAGGGCTGGTTCGCGGTAGCGCTGGTCCAGCAGCACGTCGTCGCGGAGCCGGTGGCCGCTGCGGCCGCGGCAGTCGCGGTCACGCTGGGCCACATGTTTCCCGTGTTCCACCGTTTCCGGGGCGGCAAGGGAGTGGCGACCGCACTGGGCGTGATGCTCGCGCTCGATCCCTGGCTTGCCGCTGGCGCGACTGCGACCTGGATCATCATCGCATTCTTCTTTCGCATCTCCTCGCTCGCCGCGCTGGTGGCGGCGGCGTTCGCGCCGTTCTTCTCGTTCCTGCTCTACGGCATGGGGCGCTTCATGCTGGAGAGCGCGATCGGGGTGACGGTCATCGCCTTGCTGCTGGTGTGGCGCCATCGCGGCAACATCCGCAATCTCATCGCGGGCACCGAAGGCAGGATCGGCCGCTAGCCGGCCGCGGTGAGCGTTGCTAGATCCCAGCGCGGGCGCACGGTAAAGGCTCCGCTGCGTGATTCGTGATTCGTGATTTGTGATTCGAGCCGCTTCGCGGCGGCGAATGCAATCATCGCGCCGTTGTCGGTGCAGAATTCCAGTTCGGGGTAGAACACCCGGTTGCCGCGCCGCGGCGCGCTGGCGGCGAGCTGAGCGCGCAGCCGCAGGTTGGCGCCGACCCCGCCGGCAACGACGAGTTGCTTGAGTCCGGTGCGCTCGAGCGCGGCCAGCGCCTTGGCGGCGAGCACGTCCACGATCGCGGCCTCGATCTCGGCGGCCAGGTCCGCTTTCGCGGCGTCGTCGAGCGGCCGCTCTTTCACCGCCGTCTGCACTGCGGTCAGCACCGCGGTCTTCAGCCCGCTGAAGCTGAAATCAAGGTCGCCGCTGTTGATCATCGGGCGCGGCAGCTTGAAGCGGCCCGCTTTTCCGCTGGCGGCGAGCCTGGCCAGCGCGGGACCGCCGGGATAACCCAGGCCGAGCAGCTTGGCCGTCTTGTCGAAGGCTTCGCCCGCCGCGTCGTCCAGCGTTTCGCCGAGCAGTTCGTATTCGCCCACTCCTGCCACGCGCATCAGCTGCGTGTGTCCGCCGGAAACGAGCAGGGCGACGAAAGGGAAGTCCGGCGCCGGCTTCGACAGGAGCGGCGAGAGCAGGTGCGCCTCCAGGTGATGCACGCCCAGGACAGGAATGCCGAGCGCGCGGGCGAGCCCATGGGCCGTGGCGGCGCCGACCAGCAGCGCGCCCGCCAGTCCCGGGCCCTCCGTGTAGGCGACGGCGGTCAGTTGGTCGAGGCGGGTCCCGGTGCGCTCGAGCAGGCCGCGGGTGAGCGGTAGCAGGCGCCGGACGTGATCACGGGAGGCGAGCTCCGGCACCACCCCCCCGTAGTCGGCGTGCAGCAGGACCTGGCTGTGGAGGGCGTGCCCGAGCAGGCCGCGGTCGCCGTCGTACAGCGCGACCCCGGTCTCATCGCAGGAGGTTTCTATCCCCAGAACGCGCATCCCAATTAATCTGGCAAAGTGTCTTGGTGCTTGATATAATACGCGTTTTCCCAATTCGCTCAGGATTTTACATGCCGACTGTCAGGGTCAAGGAAAACGAGCCGTTCGAAGCGGCGCTGCGCCGCTTCAAGCGCACCGTGGAAAAGACCGGGCTCCTCACCGAGGTGCGCGCCCGCGAGTACTACGAGAAGCCGACCACCGAGCGCAAGCGCAAGCTCGCCGCGGCGATCAAGCGCCACCACAAGCGGTTGCGCTCGCAGCTCCTTCCGCCGCGCATGTATTGATCAGTCAGGGCATTCATAGCAAGGCGTGAGGGCTGTCCCTCGCGCCTTTTTGCTTTTTATTACCCCATGTCACTGAAGCAGCGCATCAACGAGGATATGAAGACCGCCATGCGCGGCGGTGACGCGTCGCGACGCGACGCGCTGCGGCTGCTGCTCGCCGCGTTGAAGCAGCGCGAGGTGGACGAGCGCAAGGAACTCGCCGACGCCGACGTGGTGGCGGTCATCGAAAAGATGGTCAAGCAGCGGCGCGAGTCGATCGCCCAGTTCGAGAAGGGCGGGCGCGCCGACCTGGCGAAGAACGAGCAGTTCGAGGTGGGCATCCTCCAGGCCTATATGCCGCAGGCCCTGTCCGATGCCGAGATCGACGCCGCGATGGCGGAGGCGATCGCTGTCTCGGGCGCCAGTGCCCCGAGCGACATGGGCAAGGTGATGGGCATCCTCAAGGGCAAGCTCGCGGGGAGGGCCGACATGACCAAAGTATCGGCATTGGTAAAGGCGAAGCTGGCAGGGTAGTTGCTTGGCTGGGCCGTGCCGGGCTCGGCGAATTCTTCACGGTGTTCCGCCCGGTTCGTGCGGGGCTATACTCGCGCTATGCGGGGTATCTCGTCACACGTCACACGTCACTCGTCACGACTTCCTCGCAGATGATCCCCCAGTCCTTCATCCAGGATCTCCTCTCCCGCGTCGACATCGTCGAGGTCATCGACCGGCACGTGAAGCTGAAGCGCGCGGGCGCGAACTACTCCGCGTGCTGCCCGTTCCACAGCGAGAAATCGCCGTCGTTCACCGTCAGCCCGACCAAGCAGTTCTACCACTGCTTCGGCTGCGGCGCGCACGGCACGGCGGTCGGGTTCCTGATGGAGCACAGCGGCATGGGCTTCATCGATGCGGTGAAGGAACTCGCCCAGGGCGTCGGCATGAAAGTGCCGGAGGAGCCGCGCTCGGAGTCGGCGCAGATCAGGGCGAGGCAGGGCGAGACCCTGCACGAGGTGCTGCTGCGCGCAGCCCAGTACTTTCGCAACCAGCTGAAGGACGCCCCGCAGGCCATCGCCTATCTCAAGAAGCGCGGGCTCTCGGGCGACATCGCCAGGCGCTTCGGCATCGGCTACGCCCCCGACGAATGGCAGGGCCTCGCCGCGGTTTTCTCCGATTACGACGGGCCGATGCTTGCCACCGCGGGCCTGGTGAAGAGCAAGGAGGACGGCAAGCGCTACGACGTGTTCCGTAACCGCGTCATCTTCCCGATCGTGGACGTGCGCGGCAACGTGATCGGTTTCGGCGGGCGCGTGCTGGGCGACGGAGAGCCGAAATATCTCAACTCGCCCGAGACGCCGGTGTTCGAGAAGGGGCGCGAACTCTACGGCCTCTACCAGGCGCGGCGCGCGATCCGCGACGCCGGCCGGGTGCTGGTGGTCGAAGGCTACATGGACGTGGTCGCGCTCGCGCAATCGGGCGTCGAGTACGCGGTGGCGACGCTCGGCACGGCGACGACGCCGTTGCACGTGCAGAAGCTGCTGCGCCAGTCGGACGAGATCGTGTATTGCTTCGATGGCGACGGCGCGGGCCGGCGCGCGGCGTGGCGCGCGCTCGAGAACAGCCTCGCGCTGCTCGTCGACGGCAAGCAGGTGCGCTTCCTGTTCCTGCCCGAGGGCGAGGACCCCGACACCTACGTGCGCAAGCACGGCAAGGAGGCGTTCGAGTCGCTCCTGTCGAAGGGCTCCGTGCCCCTGTCGAAATTCCTGCTGGACGAACTGGCGGGCAAGGTCGACCTCGGCTCGGCGGAGGGGCGCGCCAGGCTGGTGCACGAGGCCAAGCCGTTGTTGAAGCAGATGCAACCCAACGTGCTCCGGGCGCAGTTGCTGCGGGAACTGGCGGAGAAATCCCGGCTGTCGCCCGAGGAGGTTGCCCAGTTGTGCGAGATGGGCGGCGCCGCGACCGCCAGGGCCCGGGCGCCCGAGCCGCCGCGGGTGCCGCGCAAGCCGGTGAC
>CAZOQY010000005.1:0-28139 GCA_964581835.1 uncultured Streptomycetaceae bacterium
TTGCCGCTCGCCCTGCATCCCGAAGCGAAAACCGCGGCCAACATCGGTTTCGGGTCCGGGCTGACCAGCCACGTGCTGCTCGCTTCCGACACGATACGGGAGGTCGACACCATCGAGATCGAGCCGGTCATGGTGGAGGCGGCGCGCGGCTTCGGCCCGCGCAACGACAACGTCTACCGCGACCCGAGGAGCCGCATCCACATCGAGGATGCCAAGACGTTTTTCTCGACCCACAACAAGCGCTACGACATCATCGCGTCCGAGCCGTCGAATCCGTGGGTGAGCGGCGTGGCGAGCCTGTTCACCGAGGAGTTCTACCGCCTCGTCAAGCGCCACCTCAACGAGCGCGGGGTGTTCGTGCAGTGGGTGCAGCTCTACGAGATCAACACGCCGCTGGTGGCGACCGTATTCAAGGCGCTCGCACGCCATTTCTCGGACTATGCCGTTTTTGTTCCGAACGACGGTGACATCATCATCATCGCCCGCAACGGCGCCCCCTTGCCGTCGTTGTCCGGGGCGATTTTCAGTCAGCCGCGCCTTGCCCGGGAACTCGAGCGCATCCATGTTCGCAGCGTCGCGGACCTGGAGCTGCATCGCATCGGCGGCCGCAAGACCATCCATCCCTTTTTCGAGCGGTTCGACGTGCCGGCCAACTCCGACTACTTTCCCGTGCTCGACTTGAATGCCGCCAAGGCGCGCTTCATGGGGGCGCGTGCCTCGGAAATCGTCAATCTGGCTTTGACCCCGATCCCGGCCCTGGAAATGCTTTCGGGGGCCCCGGCGCGCGGGGCCATCAGCACCGCGCCGCGCCCGTGGTTGAAGCGCGGCGAATTCACGGAGCAGGCGCTGGCGGGGCGCGCCTATCTTCTGGAAGGCCGCGCCGACCAGTTGCAGCGCGTGCCGGCACTGTTGCGCAGCGACTTCGAGCTGGTCAGGCTGCTTGCCATCGAGTGCGCGCATCGGCATCGTGCCGTTTCGACGGCCCCGCTTTTCGCGGTGGCCGGCGCCCTGGTGCCGTATCTGTCGCCGGAAGAACTGCGCCCGGTGTGGAACAGCCTCGGTAACGCCCCCTGTCATTCGAGGCTGGGCAAACCGGAAAGCGACTGGATCGGGTTGTTCGCCGCGGTGAGTCAGCGTGATCCGGCCGCCATGACGCAGCGCGCGGAGTCGTTGCTGAAAGCAGGCGCAGGGCGCAGGGATTACCTGCTGGGTGCCGCAATCGTCGGGCGGCTCACGCTGGGCGAGCGCGACCGGGCGGTCGCGCTGTGGCGGGAGTTCGCGCCCGGCATGGCCGGCGGCCCTCATGACGTGTTGCCAGACCTGCTGCAGGGGCATCTGTTCGGTGCCCCCTCGTTGCCGCCCGGGACGCAGCCGGGGAACCCGGCCAGGTGACGAATTTCGTCACTTATTGACTGATACCGACTGGCTGTCCTGGCGCCGCCTGACCCGGTAGGGGCCTGAGTCAGGGAAAATGCTGTGAAAGTCGGCAATATGTCACGGATTTCACTCCCGCCATGGGGGTGGCATGGAGTTTGCGTCATTGAGGTCAGCAAGCAATGAAAATTGCTTGATATTTAGATGGTTAATCACGAAAGGAGTGTCTCAATGGGTTACCTACAGAAAGGCTTCACGCTGATCGAACTGATGATCGTGGTCGCGATCATCGGCATTCTGGCGGCAGTGGCGATCCCGGCCTACCAGGACTACATCGCGCGTTCGCAAGTGTCGGAGGCGGTGAGCCTGACGGCGGGCGGCAAGACCCCGATGGCCGAGTACTTCGCGGACAAGGGCAATTGGCCGTCGTCGGCGAACGACGTCATGGGCAACGTCGTTGGCAAGTACGTGAGCAACATCACGATCACGGGCGGCGCCGGCGCGTCGACCACGCTCAGCCTGACCGCCACCATGAAGAGTGCGGGCGTCAACTCGGCGATCCAGAGCGGCACCCTGATCCTGACGAGTTCCGACGGCAAGATCTGGGATTGCGCGACGGGTTCCATCGGCTCCAAGTACCGGCCGGCGGCCTGCCGTTGATTTCAGCTTTGATAGATGTGAGCGTCTGAATACGAAGCCCGCCGCGAGGCGGGCTTCTTTTCGGACAGGATTCGATAAAAGGTATTGGGAATCCAGGGGCGAACATGAGGCTGGTGCAAAGAGGTTTCACATTGATCGAGTTGATGATCGTGGTCGCGATCATCGGCATATTGGCGGCGGTGGCGATACCGGCGTACCAGGACTACATCGCCCGCTCGCAGGTCACCGAAGCGGTCTATCTCGTGCAGGCCGGCAAGACGCCGCTCGCCGAGGTGTTTTCCGACAAGGGCGCGTGGCCGTCGACGGCGGACGCCGTGATGGGTACCGTGTCGGGCAAGTACGTGAGCAACATCACGATCACGGCCGGTGCCGGCTCATCGGGCCAGTTGACCATGACGGCGACCCTGAAGAGCGCCGGGGTCAATACCGCGATCCAGAGTGGAACGCTCAACCTGACGAGCACTGACGGCAAACTATGGGATTGCACGGGCGGTTCCATCGGCTCCAAGTACCGGCCTTCGGCCTGCCGCTGAATCACTGAGAGTTTTACCGGGAGTTTGAATCCGGTCTGCCGAAGGGAAAAGGTGTCTGACACCTTTTTGTCGGCCGTTGCACCCGATCCCCCCGCAGAATAGCGGGGGCAACCGGTTCCCGACCTCTCCAGCGATTTTGCCGGGAATGGCCATCGCGGCCGGTCCTTGATACTCTCCGGCCTTGTGCCAAGCGAAATGATCAGGGTTTTCATCGGTTACGACGAGCGCGAAGCCGTCGCCTTCAGCGTGCTTGCCTACAGCATCCAGGCCCGCGCCTCGGTGCCGGTTTCGGTCTCGCCGCTCATGCTGTCGCAGTTGAAAGGCATCCTGACGCGCGAGCGTCATCCCCTGCAGAGCACGGATTTTTCGTTCTCGCGGTTCCTCACGCCGTACCTCTCCGGCTATGCCGGCTGGTCGGTTTTCATGGACTGCGACATGCTGATGCTCGACGACATCGCCGGCCTCGCCAGGTTGTGCGACGACCGCTACGCGGTGATGGTGGTCAAGCACGATCACGTGCCGAAGGAAACGACGAAATTCCTGGGCGAGCCGCAAAGCAAGTACGAGAAGAAGAACTGGTCGAGCGTCATGCTGTTCAACAACGCGCGCTGCCGCGCGCTGACGCCCGATTACGTCAACACGGCGTCCGGACTGGAGCTCCACCAGTTCAAATGGCTTGGCAGCGACGACCTCATCGGCGCGTTGCCGGACCGCTGGAATCACCTCGTGGGTTATAACCCGCCCCGCCCGGACGCGGCGCTGGTGCACTACACGCTGGGCGGCCCTTATTTCGACGAATACCGCGACTGCGAGTATTCCGCGGAGTGGTTCGCCGAGCGCGACGCCATGCTGCGCACCCTCGTGCGCGGGCGCGGTGCGGTTTCCACGGCCGCGCGGTCGTAGGGTAATCCGTCGCCTGCTAACTGACGGAGAAACTCTGCGGCCCGGCGCCGCTGCGGTGCCGGGCCCACATGGCCTGGTAGGCGCTTTCGAGCGAGCGCGTGTAACGCGCCGTATCGAACAACGGCAGGGCCGCGCGATTTTCCTTCAACCGGTTCGCGAACGACCGCAGTAACTCCGGGTCGCGCGCGAGCGCGATGGCCTGTCGCTCGTAAGTCACCGCATCCGGCGCGATCAATTCGGGAAGCCCCGCCGCTTTCAGCAGGCTTGCCGCCACCCGCCCGGCGAAACCGGGGCTGGAGCGGGTCAGCACGGGAACACCCGCCCACAACGCGTCGCTCGCCGTGGTGTGGGCGTTGCAGGTGTACGTGTCGAGAAACAGGTCGGCAAGACCCAGGCGCGCGAGGTGCTCCGGCTTCGGCAGTAGTCGCGCAAAGACCAGCCGCGCCGGGTCGACGCCCGACTGCGCGGCGCGCAGGCGCAGGCGTTTTTCGCCCCCGCCGGCCAGCAGCCACAGGACGCTCCCGGGCGTGTCCGAGAGTATTCGCAACCATGCGTCGAACACGGCACGCTCGATCTTGACGTGCTGGTTGAATGCGCAGAATACGAAGCTTTCCGGCAGCCCCCATTCGGCCCGCCGCGCGACCCGCCCGGCTATGGGCTGGCGATTGTCGTTCGGCTGGTAGCTCGCCGGCATCCACACCACCTGCTCGGAGTAGTGACCGACGTCGGTTTCCGGTATGACCGTCTGATCGGCCACGATGTAGTCGATGAACGGCGCCCCCATCGTTCCGGGGTAACCCAGGTAGTTGACCTGGACCGGCGCCGGCCGCAGCGCCGCGATCTCGGGGCGGCTTCCCGCCGTGTATCCGTTCAGGTCGACCAGGATGTCGATGGCGTCGTCCGCGATGCGTCTTGCTGCGGCGTGGTGCGAAAGATCCCGGATATCGACAAAATGCTCGAAAGCATCGACCAGCCGCCGGCGATACGCGCTGCCGTCATCGGGCCCGAACGAGTAGGCGAAGCATTCGAAGCGTTCGCGGTCGTGCTGCTCGAACAGGCCCGCCGCGAGGTGCGCTGTTGCGTGATTGCGGAACGCATCGGAAAGATAGCCGATCCGCAATCGCTGCCGCTGGTGATCGTGCGCGCGCGATATTCCCGGAACGGCGGCAACGCGCCGCGCCGTTTGAAGCGCATGGTGGCGCGCGACATCCAGCCGGAACTCGGGCGGAACGGGCACCAGCAGGGAGAGGAAAGGCGAAATGCAGTCGTAAACGGTGGCGTCGCCCTGTGTCCGCCAGCGCGCGAGCAGCCAGTCGACCTCGGCCGCCGCCGAGTCCCAATCGCAGGTTTCCAGCAGCGGCATCAGGATGTTGAGCCGCGCCATCCGGTTGCCGGGATCGAGGCGCAACGCCTCCCGGTACTGCTCGATGCTTTCGTCTATGGCGTTGCCCAGATACAACGCGATGCCGAGGTTGACGCGCGCCCCCGGGTAGGCGGGATCGAGCGTCACCGCCTTGCGCAGCAGCGCCATGCCTTCCTCCTGCCGGTTCTGCTCCAGCAGCACGGTTCCGAGGTTGCTGCACGCGCGCGCGTACGTCGGGCAGATGCGCAGTGCCTTCCGAAGCAGCCTCTCGACCGCGGCCATTTCACCGCGGTCCCAGAGCCGGATGGCCTCCTGATTGATGCGCGCTGCCCGGTACGCGTGAAGCGGCCGCAGCAGGGCATCGATCAGGCTCGTGATCATCGAGGGCAATCGTGCCTGCGCCCGTCGTTGCAGGCAAGCCTGGCAGGTTGTTGAAAAAGGGGGCGATGCCCCCTTTTGAGCCCCCGATATCAGAGGCTGTTGAAAACGCCCCCTCTGAAACATGAATTTCCAAGGATCGAATTTTGCGCGGGGGGCGTTTTTCAACAGCCTGCTAGCACGCAGGCGACGGGCCGGGCACTCGTGCCCGGATGGATCAGGAAGCCAGGCCCGGATTCCCTTGCACGCCGCTTAATGCGGGCCGGTCGGGCTTGAGTGGCCGCACCACTTTTTTCGCGCGCAGGTAGCCGGCCACGACGTCCCACACGGGCTCGCCGGCGGCGCCTTCCGCAACGGGCGCCCAGCTCGCCACCTTGTAGCGCCTGCCGGCCTCGACCGGTTTACCGCCGAGCGTCATGCCGCTGATGCGCGCGCCGATTTTCTGCGTCGGGTCGCAGCGGTAGCGCATGCCGCCGACACGCACCATGTCGCCGCCCTGCTGGTAGTAAGGATCGGGATTGAACAGGTTGTCGCAGACGTCCTCGAGAATGTTGCGGATGGCCTCGCCGGTCATTTCGTTCACCGTGACGTGGGGGTAGGTGATCGCCGTCTGCTCCATCAGGTGCTCGAGCGTGATGTCCTGGCCGGGCAGCAGCGCCGTGCCCCAGCGGAAGCCCGGCGAGAAGGCGATTTCGGTGCCCTTGACCTCCATCAGCGCATCGAGGATCAGCTGGTCGAAAGTGCCCGAGAAGTTGCCGCGGCGATAGAGCAGGCCTTCCGTCACGGCGAGCTTTTCGGCGAGCTTCTGCTCGTACGGCGCGCGCACGCGGCGAATCAGGTCGGCCATCTCCGGGTCCGGCTTGAGCAGATCGGAGAATACCGGGAGCAGGCGGTACTGGATGTTCCTGACGGAGCCGCCCCGCACGTCGAGATCCAGCACGGCGAGAAACTTGCCATTGGACCCGGCGTTGGTGACGAGCGTGGTGCCGGCCCGGTTTTTCACCGCCACCGGGTCGGGCACCGCGTCGTGCGTGTGGCCGCCGAGGATCACGTCGATGCCGGTGACGCGCGAGGCCAGCTTGAGATCCACGTCCATGCCGTTGTGCGAGAGCAGCACCACGGCCTGCGCTCCCTTCGCGCGCGTTTCCTCCACCACCTTCTGCAGCGACTCTTCCTGGATGCCGAACGTCCACTCCGGCACGAAGTGGCGCGGGTTGGCGATGGGCGTGTAGGGGAAGGCCTGGCCGACGACGGCCACCGGCACGCCGTTCACCTCGCGGGTGACGTGGGACTTGAACACGGGGTCGCCGAAATCCAGGGTCCTGACGTTCTGCGCGAGAAATTCGATCCTGCCCGCGAAGTCCTTGCGGATCGCTTCCTGCACGCGCGCCGCGCCGTAGGTGAATTCCCAGTGTCCCGTCATGATGTCGACGCCGAGCAGCCGCGAGGCGTCGATCATGTCCTGCCCGCGCGTCCACAACGAGGTGGCCGAGCCCTGCCAGCTGTCGCCGCCGTCGAGCAGCAACGCGCCGCGCCGCTGGGCGCGCACCTGTTTGATCAGCGCGGTGAGGTGGGCGAAGCCGCCGGCCTTGCCGTAGCGTCGCGCGGCGTTCTCGAAATCGATGTGGGTATAAGCATGGGCCAGCGCCGATTTCGGCGCGATCCCGAAGTGCTTGAGCAGGGCCTCGCCCACCAGGTGGGGCGGCTTGCCGCGGGCGCCGTGGACGCCGATATTGACGTCGGGCTCGCGGAACCAGGCGGGCAGGAGCTGCGCGTGGCAGTCGGTGAAATGCAGCAGCGTTACGTTGCCGGCGGCCTTCGGCAGGTCGTACAGCCCCGCGGCGCCGGCCGCAGCTTCGGCGCGGCTGCCGCCGAGCGGCGCGCCGTAAGAGGCCGCCACCGCCAGCATCTGCAGGAAGTCACGGCGCGAGAGTGACATGGAACGGAGCCTGCTGAAAAGGAACGCGCGTCGAACGGCGTGCGGGCAGTCCGTTCGAACGCGCGTGGATAAAACGGCGCAGCCGCGTCCGTTTTATCGCCTGTTTATCGGGGAAGCCGGGTCGATCAGGAAGGCCACGATATGGGTGATCTGCTCCGGCGTCAGGTGGCGGTTGGCGCCCAGACGCGGCATGTTGGAGCAGGGCGCATAGGCCCACCCATTGTAGATCCGTTCGTAGGTGAGCCTGGCGACGGCCTCGGAGTTGCCGCGCTGCGTGCCGTAGCCGGTCAGGCTCGGGCCCACGTTGCCGACGTTGATCTCACCCGGGGCAAGGGCGTGACAGTTCTGGCATAGCCCGCCGTTTTCCTTGCGCTTTTCCAGTTGCCCGCGCAGGATGCGGTCGCCCGCGCCGTCGTGCGCGAGCTGGTTGCCGATTTTCCAGTCGCCGACGAACTGGCCCGAGGCCGGGTACTGGATGGAGGCGCGGGCCAGCTTGACGACCTCGGCCGCTTCGGCCTGCGTCAGCTTCGCATCCCCGATCTTGCTGCAGATCTGCTGCGACCGGTCCTGCTCGAGGCGCTTCAACAGCGCCGGCGGCGAGGTGAAGCCGCTGCCTACCATCTTTTCTCCGAGCTGCCGCGTGGTTTCCGCGTCGGGATAGCTCGCGCAGCCCGCGGCAATCAGTGTCGCCGTCAGCGCGACCCACTTCAGTGTTGTCCTGTTCATGGTTCGTGCCCCCTCAGCGCTTGAAGCCCGGCACCCGGATCACGGCCCCGTTGCCCTGGTGGTTGAGATAGGTGGTCAGCGCAATCGAGACGTCGGATCCGTAGACCAGGTCGGGCAGGCGCATCTGCCAGAAGCAGTCGTAGAGCCGCCACTGCATGGTCCGCACCACGAAATGCGCGCCGCGGTACGCCGGCCAGGTCGAGGCGACTTCCTGAGCGCCCTTCCTGTCGGTCATGTGCAGCAGGTCCTGCAGGCGGATGCGCTTGCCGGCTTCGCCGTGGCACTGCACGCACCCGAAATCCGTCTGGCCGCTGCGGCGGAAGAACAGGTACTCGCCCGCCTTGTAGGCCTCGCGTTCTTTCGCGTGACTCAGCCTGACGTCGACCTTCATTCCGTTGGAGCGGGACGTGATGAACAGCGCCAGGGCCTCGATGTCTGAGCCGTTGCTGCCGCCGGGGCTGATGGCCGTCTTGACGAGATCGGCCTGGTTGAAGCCCTGCAACTGCACCATGCAGGTGATCAGTCTCGTCTCCAGGTCCTGAACCTTGTCGGTGTCGGCGAAATAACGCGGCAGGCGGGCGGCCGCGCCTTCGAGCTTGCCGGGGCCCATGCCGAAGTCGCAGCCCTCGAGCGAGGCATTCCTGGGCCCGCGCTTCTGGTAGAACAGCGTTTTGCCCCGTTCGATCCACAATTCGCCCGGGTTGTCCTCGGCCAGCATCTGGCGGCCGACCGCGAGCGGGTCGCCTGCCTGGGCAAAGGCCGGCATCGACACCGTGCCCGCCGACAGCAGGCTGGCGGCGGCGAGCGCGGCAAAAGCGCTTCGCGAAATCGGCATGATCTCCTCCTTCTTTATATTTGTGCCGCCGGAGCCGGGTCCGGCGGCGGTCGCCGGGGTTCTAGGACGCGGACACTGCCGTTTCGTCCGTGCGCTTGTCGCCCTTGTTGTCCGTCCAGGTCACGCTGATCTTGTCGCCGGCTTTCGCGCCTTTCACGCGCAACCCGAGAAAGGGGTTGCGGGAAACCGCCTGGCTCCACTGCGCGTCGAGCACGGTCTTGCCGTTATGGGTGACCACGACGCTCTGGATGAAGTGCTGGGGGACCAGCACGCCCTTGCCGTCCCGGCGCTGGCCCGTTTCCATGGGGTGGAGCATCAGTATGCGCACGTCGGCGACGTCGCCCTGGAGCGTCGCCCGGATTTTCATTGGCTCTGACATGTCTGGCCCTTTCTCGTCGCGTCGCGTCAGCCGCAGCCGCCGACCGTGATCTTCACTTCCTTCTTGGCCACGTAATAGCGCCCGCCCGCCTTGACGACTGCCCACACGTCGGAGGTCTGGCCCATCTTGAGCCGCGTCGATACGTAGCCCTCGCCGCCCCCGGCCACGTCGAACGTCGCCGCCAGCGGGAAGGGGTTCTTCTCGGCGACGATGGATATCTGCTGGGTGTTGGGAATCCTGCTGGTCACCGCGACCGGCACGACCGCGCCGTTTTCGGCTATGTCGGGGGCGGTGATCACAATGTCCTTCGATTCGGCGGCGCCCGTCGCGCCCAGCGATTTCATGACTTCCGCTACGGCCTTCGATTCGAAGCCGGTCTTGTTCCAGTCCGCCCACGCCCGCCCGGTCTTGAGCAGCCCGGCGGTCGCGGCGACCGCCAGCGCGCCGGTGCTGCAGGCAAGCCTGAGAAAGGACCTGCGAAACATATTCATCTCACTCCTCCTGTTGCTGGTCCGGCGGCTGGGTTGCCACCGCGTTCTGATGATGACGCACACCACGCTACGGGCCCATGCTAATGCAGGATCAAAAGCCATGTCTACGGTGCCAGGCCTTATCGCCCCATAAAAAAAACTGAGAAGGAGGGCGCCAAGGACGAAGTCCGTCCCGGTCCCTGGCATGCGCGCCGGAACCGGGCCGGCTTCAGCGCGCCCTGGCGATCCAGTGGCCTGATTTCCCGCCTATTTTCTCGAGCAGGGCGACGCCCTCGATGCGCATGCCGCGATCGGCGGCCTTGCACATGTCGTAGATGGTAAGCAGGCCGGCCGCCGTTGCCGTGAGTGCTTCCATCTCGACGCCGGTGCGCCCGACGGTGGAGACGGTCGCCACGCACTCGACCGACGATGACTTGCGGTCGATTCTGAAATCGATGACGACGTGCGTGAGCGCGAGCGGGTGGCACAACGGGATCAGCTCCGAGGTCCGCTTGGCGGCCTGGATCGCGGCGATGCGGGCAACGCCGAGCACGTCGCCCTTGGCGACGCCGCCGGAGGCGATCAGCCTGAGCGTCGCGGGCAGCATGCGGATACGCCCGCCCGCCCGCGCGGTGCGACGGGTCTCGCTCTTGTCGGCGACGTCGACCATGCGCGCGCGGCCGCGCGCATCGAGGTGGGTAAGCCGTTTCATCTGGCAACCCCCGCCGGCCGGGTGCGGCCTCTGTAGGAACTCTCGCGCATACGAATTATCATAGCATCATGAGGTTACGCGTCATTCTGGTTCTGCTGCTGGTGGCCATCCCGCGCGCGCTGGCCCAGGGGTTGCCCGACCTGGGCGATGTTTCGCAGTCGACGCTCTCGCCGCTGCTGGAGCGGCGGCTGGGCGAGAGCATCATGCGCGAGATCCGCGCCGACCGCAGTTTCTACGACGACGCGGAATCGACGGACTATCTCAACAGCCTGGGCAACCGCCTGGCGGCGCGCAGCCCGGACACGCGCCAGGATTTCGATTTTTTTCTGATGCGCGACGGCCAGATCAACGCCTTCGCGTTGCCGGGGGGGTTCATCGGCGTGCACACCGGCCTGATCCTCGCGGCGCAGAGCGAGTCGGAGCTGGCCAGCGTGGTGGCGCACGAAATCGCGCACGTCACCCAGCGCCACATCGCGCGCATGATCGCCCAGCAGAGACAGGGCAGCGTCATGGCGCTGGCGTCGATGGCCGCGGCGCTTCTGCTCTCGCGCGTGAGCGGCGACGCGGCCCAGGCGGCCTTTGCATTCGGCCAGGCCGGCGCGATCCAGAGCCAGCTCAATTTCACGCGCGAGAACGAGCGCGACGCGGACCGCGTCGGGCTGCAGATACTCGACCAGTCCGGTTTCGACCCGCACGCGATGGCCACTTTCTTCGAGCGCCTGCAGCGCGCCACCCGCGTCTACGAGGGGGGCGCACCGTCCTACCTGCGCACGCACCCGCTCACTTTCGAGCGCATCGCCGACATCCAGAACCGCATGCAGGGCATGGGCTACCGGCAGGTTCCCGACAGCCTCGGCTTCCAGCTGATCCGCGCCAGGCTGCGGGCACAGCTCGACGCGCCGGTCGAGGCGGTCGCCTACTTCGAGCAGAGCCTGGCCGAGCGCAAGTTTTTGAGCGAGGCCGCCAGCCGCTATGGCCTGGTCACGAGCCTGATGCGCGCGAGGAGCTATGCGCGCGCGCGCAAGGAGCTGGAACTCCTGCGCAAGCTCACGCCGGCCAACCCGATCGTCGACACGCTGACGTGCGAATTCGGCATCGAGGCGTACGGACCGGAAAAATCGCTGGCCTGCTTCCGGGAAGCGCTGAAAAGCTATCCGGCGTACCGCGCGCTGGTTTACGGTTACACCGACGCCCTGTTGCAGGCCAGGCTGCCTGACGAGGCGCTGCGGTTCGTCGAGACGCGCCTGCAGACGGTCTCGGACGACTACCGGCTCTATCTCCTGCAGGCGCGTTGCAACGCCGCGTTGAATCGCCGCCTCGCCCAGCACCGCGCCCAGGCCGAGGCGTATGCGCGCATGGGCAACGTGCCGGCGGCGATGGAGCAGCTGCAGCTCGGCCTGAAGGCCGGCGACGGCGATTTCTTCCAGTTGTCCAGTGCCGAGGCGCGGTTGCGCGAACTGCGCAAGCTCGACGAGGAAATGCGGCGCGAGATGCGGCGCTAGCAGGCTGTTGAAAAACGCCCCCGCGCAGAAATTCGATCCCTGGCAGTTCATGTTTCAGAGGGGGCGTTTTCAACAGCCTCCGATATCGGGGGCTCAAAAGGGGGCATCGCCCCTTTTTTCAATAACCTGCTAGGCCGCGTATCACGGCATAATCGCGCATCGTGAGCGAAACCCTTCGAGACCCGGCCGGGCGCACCGGCACCGTGCCTTTCGGCGAAGCGCTGCGCGTCTGGTTCAAGATCGGATGCATCGGCTTCGGCGGGCCGGCAGGCCAGATCGCGCTGATGCACCGCATCCTGGTCGACGAGAAGAAATGGGTCGACGAGCCGCGCTACCTGCACGCACTCAATTTTTGCATGCTGTTGCCCGGCCCGGAGGCGCAGAAGCTCGCGACCTACGTCGGCTGGCTGCTGCACGGCACCCGCGGCGGGCTCGCCGCCGGCATCCTGTTCGTGCTGCCGGGCGCGTTCGTGATGCTGGGGGTGAGTCTCCTCTACGCGCTCGGGCGCGGCGTCGCGGTGGTGGACGGCGCCCTGTTCGGCATCAAGGCCGCCGTGCTGGTGATCGTGGTCGAAGCGCTGATACGCATCGGCCGGCGCTCGCTCAAAACGCAGTTGCTGATCGCCCTCGCCGGCGCGGCTTTCGTCGGCATCTTTTTCCTCGACCTGCCGTTTCCCCTGATCGTCGCCGCCGCCGCTGCGGTCGGTTTCGCGGTTGCGCGATCCTCCCCGGGCCTGATCGGCCTGAAGGCGTGGGAGGGCGCGCAGGGCGCGCCTGCGCCCGGGCGCTGGCGACGGGCCGGCCTCGCCGTGACGGTCGGCCTCGTGCTGTGGTGGGCGCCGGTCGCGCTGGCCGCCGTCATGCTCGGCGCGCAACACGTGCTGGTGGACATCGGCCTGTTTTTTTCCAAGCTGGCCGTGGTGAGTTTTGGCGGCGCCTACGCGCTGCTCGCCTACATGGCGCAGGAAGCGGTCGAGACCTATCGCTGGATGACCGCGCCGGAGATGGTCGACGGCCTGGGTCTCGCCGAGACGCTGCCGGGGCCCCTCATCAAGATCACGCAGTTCGTGGGTTTCCTCGGCGCCTATCGCGACGCCGCCCCGTTCACGCCGGTGGTCGCCGGCATCATCGGTTCGGCGCTGACGACCTGGGTCACGTTCGTGCCGCCGATGCTGCTGATCTTTGCCGGCGCGCCGTTCGTCGAGCAGCTGCGGTCCAGCCAGCGCCTCTCGGGCGCGCTCGCCGCCATCACCGCCGCCGTCGTCGGCGTCATCCTCAATCTCACGGTGTGGTTCGTGCTGCACGTGCTGTTCGGGCGCGTGGAAGAGGTGCGCGCGGGGCCGCTGCGCTGGTACTCGGTCGACGTCGTGTCGCTCGATCCCGCCGTCCTCGCCCTGGCGCTGGTCGCGGCGGTGCTGGCGTTCCGGCTGCATCGCGGCCTGGTCGAGATGATCGCGATCATGGCCGCTCTCGGCATCGCGGTGAAGCTTTTGCCGGGCTGAAACCGGGGCCGCCGCCGGGCCGGTTTTCCGGCCCATGCCGGCCGGTGTCGTTATGGTATCGTGAACCATGGATTTTTCGCGCGCCGCCACGGTTCCCGGCCTGCCAGCCAACCTCGACAAGATCGGGAAATACGAAATCATCAAGGAGCTGGGCAAAGGCGCCACCAGTTCCGTGTACCAGGCGTACGACCCGTTCCAGAACCGCACGGTCGCGATCAAGATCGTGTTCCCGGAGGCGCTCGGCGACAAGGAGCACGGCAAGCGCTACAAGAAGCTGTTCGTGACCGAGGCGTCGCTCGCCGGCAAGCTGTCGCACCCGCACATCGTCGCGATCTTCGACGCGGTCGCGGACGACGAGGCGAGCTACATCGTGATGGAGTACGTGGACGGGACCACGCTCGAGCAGTACACCCGCCACGACAGCCTGCTGCCCGTGCAGCGCATCGTCGAGATCGTCTACAAGTGCGCGCGCGCGCTTGAATACGCGTCGAAGCAGGGCGTGATCCACCGCGACATCAAGCCCGCCAACATCCTGCTCGCGGGCGAATCCGACATCAAGATCTCGGATTTCGGCGCGGCGCTGACGGTGGCGGCGGAGACGACGCAGGTGAGCGGCGTGGGCTCCCCGGCCTACATGTCGCCGGAGCAGGTGAAGGAGATGCAGCTCACCTACCAGACCGACATCTTCTCGCTCGGCGTCGTGCTGTTCCAGCTCCTGACCGGCCGGCTGCCGTTCCAGGGCACCAACAACTACAGCATGATCTACCAGATCATCAACGTCGAGCCGCCGCGGCCGATGCAGGTCCGCCCCGACATCCCGCCGCGCGTCGACGCGATCGTCATGCGCGCGCTGCAGAAGGACACAGCGGCGCGCTACCAGACCTGGGAGGAGATGGCCCACGACCTCGCGACCGCGCTCGGCAACGAGGAGAAGCTGGAGCAGGGCTTCGCCGAGAGCGAGAAGTTCGACACGCTGCGCAGCCTCGACTTCTTCCGCCAGTTCACCGACGTCGAGTTGTGGGAGGTGCTGCGGCTCGCGACCTGGCACAAGCACCCGCGCGACACGGTTCTGATAAACGAAAACGACATCGGCTCCTCTTTTTTCATCCTGGTGTCGGGCGAGGTCAAGGTGGTGAAGCAGGAACGCCTGCTGAACGTGCTGAAGGCGGGCGAGTGCTTCGGCGAGATGGCCTACCTCGGCAAGCAGAAGTTCCAGCGCTCGGCCAGCATCGTCGCGCTGTCCGAAATTTCCGTGATCGAGATCCGCGCCGAGACGCTGTCCAAGGCCTCGGACCTCTGCCGCCACCACTTCCACGGCGCCTTCCTCGAACTGCTGGTGGACCGCCTCACGATGGCGAATCTTCGATTGTCCCAGCTGCTCGCCGACCGCAACGTCAGCGTTTTCTGACCTTCGGGCGCCACACGGTGCGTTTCCCGCCGGGGCGGGCGCGGCAGGGCCCGCGATAAGCCCTGAAATCGCACCGGAAACGCGGGATTTTTGCCGGCCGGTTGTGCTACGATTTCTCCACGGCCGGAAGCGACGGGCCGATTCAAAATTCCGCACAGCCAGTCAACATGGGGAGCTTCACAATGTTCAACGTTTCCAGCAAGTTCAACCGCAAGCAGCAGTTCGGGCAGGGCATGACCGAATACATCATCATCGTGGCCCTGATCGCGGTCGCGGCGATCGGCGTCTACAGCTACTTCGGCCAGACCCTGCGCAGCCAGACCGCCGGCATCGCGTCGGAAATCGCCGGCAAGGACAGCGCCGCCAACATCACCAAGGCCCAGGAATCGGCGACCAAGGCCGGCGACACGGCGGAAAAGACGAAAAGCCTGGGCAGTTACGGCTCGGCTGCGGAACTCTCGAAGAAGTAACACCCGCTGTTCCGGCATCAAACGCCAGGGAGTCACGTGAAGCCCGGGTGGGGCTTGCGCGCGGCGCAACGCGGGCAGGCGCTCGTCTTTACGACGATCGTCATCCTGGTGGTGCTGCTCGCCATGCTGACCATGTACAGCATGGGGCAGCTCGCCACCGCCAAGATGAAACTGCAGAACACCGCGGACGCTGCCGCCTACAGCGCCGCGGTGGCGCAGGCGCGCGACTACAACTTCAGCGCCTACACCAACCGCGCCATGATCGCCAACCAGGTGGTCATGGCGCAGGTCGTGGGGCTCACCTCCTGGGCGCGTAACTACGAGAACACCTTCGCCCAGCTGACGCCGCAGGTGGAGTGGATGGCGCAGGGCGTGGTCGGGCGCTTCATGTGGAGCCTGCCGATCCGGGCGCTGCGGCCGGCATCGCGGGCATTCAAGCGCGTCATGGACGCGGGCGGGCCGATCGCGGTCAAGGCGATCGGCGTCATCATCGACGTGCTCGGCTACGGCCAGACGATCTACCACTACGGCACCGCGCTCACGGTCGCGCAGACGCTCGGCGCCGACAGCAAGTTCCTCGACATCATCGGCAGCCTCACCGGTTTCGACCTCTCCGGCCTCGATCTGGCGCCCGGCGATCACGACATCGTGAAGATGAACGACCCCGACGCGAGCCTGTCCCTGCTCGGGATCATCGCCTTCGCCTACAACACCTACGAGTGGTTCGGCTTCACCGGCGAGAAGGACCCGACGCTGCCCAAGGGCGGCGCGACCGCCAGCAACAAGAAGAACGACGGCGCCAACTCCGAGCGTTTTGCCAGGGTGGTGACCAGTTCGATGGACGGCTTCTACGACAAGCGCACGCGCCCGTGGGTGCCGTTCCCGTGGCCGCTGCCGTCCGCGCTGATCGACCCCACGTTCATCATCGGGGCGCCGCGGGTCTACGGCTTCACCATGCTGCTGTTCCACACCGGCGGCACCGAGCTGCGCAACAACAACAAGACCTGGAGCGCGACCGATTCGACCGCCTTCTTCGGGCTCGTGACCGTGCCGATCTTCATCCCGCCGTTCGGGCCGTTCATCAACATCCCGATCATCCCGTGGATCATCCCGCCGCTCGGCGGCGGCGCGGGCGGCGCGGCGCAGGCCGGGAGTTCGAGCCCGATCAACCCCGTGAACAACTTCAACCGCGACGATCCCGCGAGCTACAAGGCGATGAGCGAGGCCTACGGCCAGTCGTTCTCGGGCGCCGCGTTCCCGTCGTTCGGCCTCGCGGCGCGCCAGCAGCAGGGCCGCGGCGCGGGCACCTCGATGGGCAACGTGCCCTCGAGCAAGGGGGGCTTGCGTCCCTACCGCGACGTGAAGGACATCGCGCAGGTCACCGACACCGAGCACCAGAACACGAGTTCCCCGCCGATCATCGTCGAGATCGAGAAACCGTCGAACCTGATTCCCACCAGCGCCACGGGCAAGCTGCGCATCGGTCGCCACGGCAGCACCGACGCGTCGAGCCATTGCAGCCTGACGTCGACATCGCGCCTCGCACCGGAAGTCACCTCGCTCGTGGCGACCGGCAACCTCGACGTGGGCGACGGCGCCGCCAGCAATTGCATGCGCGCGCTGTCCAAGGCCGAGGCCTATTTTTCCCGGCCGGCCGACCTGTTCCCGCGCAGCGACGGCAAGACCGAGTACGGCAGCCTCTACAGTCCCTACTGGCAGGCGCGGTTGCTGCCCAGCGGCCTGCTTGAGCAGACCGCGTCCCTGCTGTTCCAGGGAATGAATTTTTCCAGCGTCGCCGCCTGGATCAACAGCTACTCGCCGTGATGCCCATGAACCCGCGTTCGCTGCAACCCCTTCATCAGGCCGGGCAGGCCATGGTCGAGTTCCTGATCGTGTCCACCCTCGTGCTGGTCCCGCTGTTCCTGGCGGTGCCGCTGCTCGGCAAGTTCCTCGACATGAAGTCGACGGCGATCCAGGCCGCGCGCTACGCGGCGTGGGAACGCACGGTCTGGTACGGCGGCAGCGACTGGTCGGCAGGCACCAAGGACGACGCGATGATCCAGCGCGAGGTCCGGCAGCGTTTCTTCTCCAATACCGCGACCAGCAAGCTCCAGGCCGGCGACGGCGCCATGACCGGCTGGGGCGGCGGGCCGAAGCCGTTGTGGCGCGACCGCGCCGGCAACCCGATGCTGGTGAACTACAACTCGGACGTGACCCAGGCCACACCCGCCAGCGCGACGCCGGGCACGTTGAACGACATCCTCACGCCGGTGGTGGAAGTGATCGACACCGTCGACAAGATCCTCGGCGCGGAATTCAAGCTGCACATGAACAGCCTCTACAAGGCGACGGTGTCGGTGCAGACCCAGCCGACGCGCCCGATCCGGCAGGTGCTGGGCGGCACCGCGGGCCTCGAGACCTTCTCGGGCGTCGCGCCGCTGTTCAGCGAAACCAACGTGATGGTCGCGAACGGCTGGAACGCCAACGGCCCCGCCCACGTCAAGAAGCAGGTCGAGGGCCTGTCGCCGACCTCGGTGGCGCAGCGCGACCCGGTCAAAACGGCGCTGGAGGTGATCCAGTATTTCACCGCGATCATCGCGCCCGAGCTGATGCCCGACCACCTCAAGCTCGGCGGGGAAATCCAGCCGGACGTGGTGCCGGGCGACCGTTTGAAATAGGCGAAGCAAGGTGCCCGCAACGACAAAACTCGCCGTTCCCCCGTTGTTGCCGGCCGCGTTGCTGGCGGTGCTGCTCGCTGCGGCGGCGCCCGCGCGCGCGGCGGACGCCCCGCGTCTCGACTGCCCGCCGTTTCCGCTGCCGGACGCGAAACTCACCTGGATCGCGCCGAACATCGTCTACAACTCCATGCCGATGCAGATCCGGCAGTTCGACAGCCGCGAGTCGCCGCAGGCGATACTGGCCTATTACCGGCGCGAGTGGCGCGGCACGCAGAAGCAGCCGGGCGCGATCGAGTACCCGCTGGAAGACTGGCAGGTGATCGCCACGCTGCGCGGGCAGTGCTTCTACACGGTGCAGGTGAAGCCCTCGGGGCGGGACGGTTCCACCGGGCTGCTGGGGATGAGCCGCATCCCCGAGGAGAACCAGGTGCGGGAGGCCGGGCGCCATTTCCCGATGATGTCCGGCAGCCAGGTCCTGAACGACATCGACCATCACGACGAAGGCAAGCGCGGGCGCACGCTCGTGCTCACCAACGGTTTCTCGCCGGACGCCAATGCCGATTTCTACCGGCGGGTGCTGTCCGCCGAGGGCTGGCGCGTCGTCTCGAGCCACACCATGCCGGTCGGCAACCGCAACGCCTACGTGCTGACGTTGAAGCGCGGGTTGAACGAAACCAGCATGACCATCGCGCGCAACGGCGAGTTCACCAGCGTGCTGGTCAACCTCGTGGACCGGCCATGAGGGGGAGCCCGATGCGCGATTCCGCAGCCAACTTGCCACGCCAGCTCGGGCAGTCCAGCATGGAATACACGATCGTGGTTTTTTTTGCCGTGCTGGTGCTGATCATCCCCGACGAGAACGGCGACGTGGCGATCATCCAGGTCGCCAACGCGCTCAAGACTTTCTATACTGCGTTTGCCTACGCCATTTCCCTTTCAACCAACATCATGCCGTTGTGACCGTGTCCCCCATGACTGTGACCCCCCCATGCGCATAATCAGAATCCTGCTCTCGCGTATCAACAAGATGTGGCTGCTGCTGGGCGTGGCCATCCTGCTCGGGCTTGCCGCGACCTGGGTCACCACCCAGTACCTCAAGACGCGCGAGGCGCGCATCGAGGCCGAGGCCAAGAAGCGGGCGGTCGGCGGCTCCACCGTTGCGGTGGTGGTGCCCGTGAAAAACCTGCCCAAGGGCACGGTCGTCAACGCCGGCGTCATGGCCGCGCGCGACGTGCTCGCCGACACGGTGTACGAGGAGACCGTGCTGGCCAGCGATTTCGGCAAGGTGGAGGGCATGAAACTCGCGCGCCCGGTGACGCAGGGGCGGCCGCTGCGGCGCTCGGATATCGAATCGCCGACGAAGGAATTCTCGCAGACGCTGCCGGAAGGGCGGCGCGCCATGACCATCGACGTCGATGAACTCAACTCGGTGGCGCAGATGGTGCGCGTGGGCAACCGGGTGGACCTGATGCTGGTCGTCACCGATGCGAACGATCCCGCCGCCGGGCAGCAGGTCGTATCACTGCTGCAGCGCGTGAAGGTGATCGCGACCGGACAGACCATTACCCGTTCGCTGGCGGCGGAAGGCGCGGCGACCAGCGCCCAGCCGCTGCGCTACAGCAACATCACCGTCGAGGTGTTGCCGGAGGAAGCGGCGCGCATCATCCTCGCGCAGCAGATGGGACGCATCCGCGCCGTGCTGCGCAACGAGGATGACCAGGTCATCGCGCCGCTGGGCCGGGTCAACACCCAGATGCTGATGCGGGGCGGGGCCATCAAGAAGCGCGAGCGCGACGAGGACGAGCCGCCGATCGTCGAATTCATCATCGGTGGCAAGGGCAGTGGCGGCGCCGGCCAGCCCCAGAACATCACCGTCAACATGCCGCCGATGCCGGGCATGGTGCCGCCGGCCGTCCCGGGAGCCGGCGCACCTGCCGCGGGCACCGCGCAGATCTCGATCCCCGGGGTGGGCAACGTGCCGTACCCCGCTCCGTATGGCGCCGGCTCGCCGGCCGCCCTGAGCGCCTCGGGCGCAACCAAGCCTTAACGCCAACTGGAAGAACCGTCATGTTCAATCGCCTATTACTGTTACTCGGTGCGGGCCTGCTCGGCTTGCAGCTTGCCCATGCCGCCGGCGCCGCCAGCGTCACCGAGCTGAATCTCTACGTCGGCGAAGTGAGAACCCTGCCGATTACCCGAATCCAGCGCGTCGCGCTCGGCAACGGCAAGGTCATCACCGCCAACGTGCTGGAGAAGGAACTGCTGCTGCTGGGGGAGGCGCCCGGGCGCACCAGCATGTTCATCTGGACGCTGGACGGCAAGGAGTTCCGCTACGACGTCAACGTGGCGAGCAACGAGAGCGCCCATACCCAGAGGCGGCTGGCGGCGCTGCTCGCATCGACGCCCGGCATCAAGGTCGAGGGCGTCGGCCAGTATGTCGTGGTTTCCGGCAGCGCCAGCAAGGCGGAACTCCAGCGCATCGGCTCGATCGTCAATCTCTTCCCGCAGACGCTCAACATGGTGCGCGAGGAAGAGGTGACCATGCGGCGCATGGTCTACATGAAAGTGCAGATCGTGGAGATGAAGAAATCGCTGGCCGAGAACATCGGCATCCAGTGGCAGCAGTCGATCGCCGGCCCGGCCGCGGGCATCGCCGGCGACGCGATCACCAATAATCTCTTCCGCGTGCCGCAGTCTGCGCCGCCGGCGTTCTCGCCGGGGGGGCAGCTTCCCCTGGGCATCGCGTCGTTCCGCGGCTACCTCGGCATCGCCAGCGCGATCACCTCGGTGATCAACCTCGCCGTCAACAACGGCGACGCCTACGTGCTCGCCACGCCGGAGCTCTCCACCCGCAGCGGCGGCGAGGCCAAGTTCCTGGCCGGCGGGCAGATCCCGGTGGTGACGCCGGCCTCGGGACTCAACCCGGCGACCGTCACCTACAAGGACTACGGCATCAAGCTGTCCATCCTGCCGATCGCGGACGACAGGGGCAACGTCAGCACGACGGTGAAGACCGAGCTGAGCTCGATCGACAACTCGGTCGCGGTCCAGGGCCAGCCGGGCTTCCTCGTGCGCTCGACCGATTCCGAGGTCAACGTCAAGGCGGGCCAGACCATGGTGATCTCGGGCCTCGTCAACAGCGAGATGGCGAAGGACGTCACGCGCCTGCCCGGCCTGAGCGAGATCCCGGTCCTGGGCTCCCTGTTCCGCTCGAACAACTTTCGCACCGGCCGCACCGACCTGGTGATCTTCGTCACGCCGACGGTGGTCGATCCGACCGCGACCCTCAACCGCGAGCGGATCGAGAAGGCGCTCGACATCCAGGAGAAATTCCAGCGCGGGCTGGGTCCCAAGGGCATCGTGGACTGAGAGGAAACAGGGCATGTTCAGCGTCGAAGTCAAAGCGCCGAAAGGGCAATTGCAGCGCGTCGATTGCCAGATCGACATCTGCACCATCGGCAAGGCAGACGACAACCTGATCGTGGTGCGCGGCTGGTCGGTCGGCAAGCGGCACGCCACCATCCATCGCCGCCGCGAGGGTTTCTTCGTCGAGGACCACGGCGCGCTCGGCGCGACCGAGGTCAACGGCAAGCTGATCGAGAAGGAATACGGGCCGTTGAAGCCCGAGGACGTCATCCGCATCGGCGACTACCATCTCAAGATCGCGCAGGACGGCGGCGCCGCTGCTGCGGAAACGCCGGCTGCGCCCGCGCAGCCGGCGCCGGCCGCAAAACCGCAGCCGCAGGCCGCCGCAGCCGCCGCCCCGACGGCCCAGCCCGCGCCCGCGGCGCCCGCGGCGCCGGTGAAGGCGCAGGCGGAAGTGCCGCAGGCGGTCGCGGCGATGAAGCTGGCGCGCCGCAACCTGCACCAGAAGCTGATCAGCCAGATGGATCTGCGCCGCCTCGACGTGAGCCACATGGGCGAGGACGACCTGCGCAACACCACGCAGTCGATGATCGCGGACATCCTGGCGAACGACAAGGACCTGGTGCCGCCCGGCGTCGACCGCCAGCGCCTCGCCAAGGACGTGCTCGACGAGGTGGTCGGGCTGGGGCCGCTCGAGGACCTGCTCGCCGACGCGACGGTGACGGAAATCATGGTCAACCGCTGGGACGAGATCTACGTCGAGCGCAGCGGCAAGCTCACCAAGTCGGACATCACGTTCTCCACCGACCAGGCGGTGATGGGCGCGATCGAGCGCATCGTCGCCCCCATCGGCCGGCGCATCGACGAGTCGAGCCCGATGGTGGACGCGCGCCTGAAGGACGGCTCGCGGGTGAACGCGGTCATCCCGCCGCTCGCGCTGAAGGGCTGCAACATCACCATCCGCAAGTTTTCCAAGAGCAAGCTGGTCGACAAGGACCTGATCCGCTTCAACTCGGTGTCGGCGGAGATGATGGGTTTCCTGAAGATGGCGGTGGAGCAGGCGGCCAACATCGTCATTTCCGGCGGCACCGGTTCCGGCAAGACGACGCTGCTGAACGTCATGTCCAACTACATACCCGACGACGAGCGCATCGTCACCGTGGAGGACGCCGCGGAACTGCAGCTGTCGCAGCCGCACCTGATCTCGCTGGAATCGCGCCCGCCCAACTCGGAAGGCAAGGGCGCGGTCACCATCCGCGACCTGGTGAAGAACTGCCTGCGCATGCGGCCGGACCGCATCGTCGTGGGCGAATGCCGCGGCGGGGAGGCGCTCGACATGCTGCAGGCGATGAACACCGGCCACGACGGCTCGCTCACCACGGCGCACGCCAACACGCCGCGCGACTGCATCGCGCGCCTGGAGGTGATGACGCTGATGTCCGGCCTCGACCTGCCGGTGCGCGCGATTCGCGAGCAGATCGCATCCGCCGTGGACATGATCGTGCAGCAGAGCCGGTTCCCGGACGGCAGCCGCCGCGTCACCCACATCACCGAGGTGACCGGGATGGAGGGCGAGATCGTGCAGCTGCAGGACATCTTCCTGTTCAAGCAGGAAGGCTACGACGCCAACGGCAAGGTCAAGGGCCGCTACGTCGCCACCGGCAACATCCCCGAGTTCTACCAGGACCTGTCGCAGCGCGGCATCCCGGTGGACCTGTCCATCTTCAAGACGCCGGAGCGCAACAACTGATGGAAGACCTCAGAATCGTCGTGGGCGTGGTGCTGGTGGCGGCGATCGTCATCGGCGTGGTGCTGCTGCAGCTGCTGCAGGACTTCCTCGCCCGCCAGAAGAGCGCGATCGCGCAGACCGCCAAGGGCGGCCTCGAGGACATGTTCATCTTCGTCGACCCGACGCAGCTGTTCTACTACAACGTCGCCGCGCTGGTGATCGTGCCGCTGCTGGTGTGGTACGTGTTCGGCAACGCCGTGCTGGCGATCGTGGCGGCGGTGGCCATCACCTTCGCGCCCAAGTACGCGGTCAACGTGCTGCGCAAGCGCCGCCTCACCCAGTTCGAGCGGCAGCTGCCGGACTCGCTGCTGATGATCTCCGGCGGCATGCGCGCCGGGGCGAGCCTGACGGTGGCGATGGAGTCGATGATCAAGGAGCAGAAGCCGCCGCTGTCGCAGGAATTCGAGCTGATGCTGCGTGAGCAGCGCCTCGGCCTGGATTTCGACACGGCGATGAAGAACATGGAGCAGCGCCTGCCGCTGCAGGACTTCATCCTGGTGGTGGCGGCGGTGCGCATCTCGCGCGAGGTCGGCGGCAACCTCGCGGAGATCCTCGAGACGCTGGCCGAAACCCTGCGGCGCAAGCACCAGATGGAAGGCAAGATCGCGGCGCTGACCGCGCAGGGCCGCATGCAGGGCCTGATCATGACCTGCCTGCCGCTGTTCCTGCTGCTGATCCTGTCGCAGATGGAGCCGGAGGCGATGGCGCCGATGTTCAACACGGTCCTGGGCTGGGGAACGCTGGCGGTCATAGCCGTCATGGAAGTGATCGGCTACGTGGCCATCCAGAAAATCGTCAGCATCGACGTCTGATGAGCGACACCACCATAGCATTGCTGGTCGGCGCCGTGGTCGCGACCTGCGCCGCGATCCTCGCGTTCAGCCTGTCGCGGCTGAAGTCGGAAGTGCCGACGGAAGACCGCGAGTACATGGACCCGCTGCCGTTCGCGCTCAGGCTGGTGTGGCCGGTGGTGCGCTTCCTCGAGTACCACCTGTGCGCGTTCATCCCGCCGCACATGCTGGAGCGCACGCACGAGAAGCTGCAGCTGACCGGCGTCGGCTACCTCATCAACGCCGAGCAGTTCTACGCTATCCGCATCGTTTCCGTGCTGGTCGTGTTCGGCGTCACCTGGTTCACGCTCGACATGCTGCAGAAGCCTTCGCCCGAGATCCTGGCGCTGTCCCTGCTGCTCGGCTATTTCTACCCGGAAATCTGGCTGCGCGACGTGCGCGCGCGCCGCTACAAGGAAGTGCAGAAAGGGCTGCCGGTGTACCTCGACTTCATCACCATGGCGGTGGAGGCGGGGTTGAACCTGACCGGCGCCATCAACCAGGCCATGGAAAAAGGGCCGGCGGGACCGCTGCGCCACGAGCTGTTCATGGTGGTACGCGACCTGCGCTCGGGGCTGCCGCGGGCGGACGCGCTGCGGCGCATGGAAAAGCGGCTCGCCATGATGGAGATCACCAGCTTCGTCGGCACCGTCATCCAGGCCGAGAAGATGGGCGCGCGGCTGGGCGCCGCCCTGCGCTCGCAGGCCGAGCAGCGCCGCGCCGAGCGCTTCCAGCGCGCCGAGAAAGCCGCGATGGAGGCGCCGGTCAAGCTGATCCTGCCGCTGATGATGTTCATCTTTCCGGTGACGTTCATCGTGATCGGCTTCCCGATCGCGATGAAATACATGAGCTCGGGGATGATGTGAAGCTGGGCGCGGTTTACGGCGGCGACGGCGGGCATTGCCTGGTGCCGCGGGTGTGGCGCGCCGCCGGCGCCTGGGACCGGATACGCGGCCTGCTCGGCCGCCCGCCGCTCGCCGAGGGCGAGGGGCTGCTGATCGAGTCCTGCGGCCTGGTGCATACCTTCGGCATGGGCTACCGGCTCGACCTCGCTTTTCTCGACGCGCGGGGCCGCGTGCTGAAGCTCGTGACCGGGCTGGCGCCGGCGCGTTGCGCGGGCAGCCTCGCCGCCGACACGACGCTGGAGCTCGCGCCCGGCACGCTGGCGCGGACGCAACTCCAGGTTGGCGACCACCTGACCTGGAAGGAGGCGGCGTGACGGCGGCCGCGTGCCGCGGCGCGGCGGCGCTGCTGTGCCTGCTCGGCGCCGGCTGCGGATCGGTCGAGACGCGCAGCACCGGCGAGGACCTGGTGAAGATGTACCAGGAGGCCCAGGCGGCTTTCGACAGCGGCGAGCACGCCCGCGCCGAGACGCTCTACAAGGGGCTCCTGCGCGCGATGCCGAACGACGCGGAAACCTGGCTGCGGCTCGGCAATCTCTACGCCCGCACCGACAACGCCGAGCAGGCGGTCAACGCCTACCTCACGGCGCTGTCGCTGAACGGCAACGACCCCCGCGGCTGGCACAATCTCGGCGTGGTCCGCCTGCGCCAGGCCTGGTCCGTCATGTTGCGCGCCCACGGCCTGACCGCGGCGGGCGACCCGATCAACGGATCGAGCGCGGAAACGCTGCGCGTGCTGGAGCAGTTGCCATACCTGTCGGATACCCCGCGGCCCGCGAAGCCCGCGCCAGCGGCGCAGCCGGGGGGCAAGCCATGATCGCGTTGCGCCCGCGCGGCCAGACCATGGTCGAATTTCTCATCCTGATCCCGGTGCTGCTGCTGCTGGTGCTGGGCGCGATGCAGGTCGCGCTCATCTACCAGGCCAAGTCCACGCTCAACTACGCCGTTTTCATGGGCGCGCGGCAGGGGGCGCTGAAGAACGCGAGCCTGACCTCGATCAAGGATGGCGTCGCCGCCGGCATGACGCCGCTGTTCATGCGCACCAGCAGCGCGCCTTTCCTCGACGACCTCGCCAAGGCGCGCATCATCTCGACGATCGAGGTGTTCAACCCGATGACCTCGAGGGTCGAGATCATCAGCCCGACCAAGGCGGCGGTCTCCGCGCTCTCCAGCGGCGGCACCGAGATACCCAACGACAACCTGATGTACCGCAGCGGCAGCGGCGACGGCATGTCGATCCAGGACGCCAACCTGCTGAAGGTGCGCGTCACCTACTGCGTCAAGCTGGTGGTGCCGTTCGCGAACCGCGTGATCTACTCGCTGGTGAACGGCATCGAGGGCATGAAGAACCTGGCCCACGAGTTCGCGTGGACGCCGGCCTCGGCGACGCCGGCGCCGGCGTCGTCCAACATGTGCACGGGACTGTCGGAGCTCTACGCGCAGGCCCGCGCCGAGGTCAACAACATACTCGGCGGCAGTTCGATACCCGGCATGAGCACCGTGCAGGGCATGGCGAACAGCTTCATCAGCAGCCTGCCCACCGACTTCCCGATACCGGGGCTCGGCTGGAACGTCGGCGGCATGCGCATACCGGTCACGGCCGAGGCGATCGTGCGCATGCAGAGCCCTGTCAGGGACGCGGATCTCCCCTGACGTTTCCGGGCGCCGTCGCCCGGCCTGTTACCCGAAAGATTCAACTGCGGGATTTAACCGCGGGATTTACCTGCGCTGGCCCGGATCGGGCGTGCCCGGCCCGTTGCGCCGGCCCGCCTGATAGAGGTTGACGCCGTCGCCCTGCACGGCGAATACCGGCGCCGGCCCGCCGTCGGTGTTCGGCGCGCCGCTGCCCGCGCGTGCGGCAGTGGTCGCCGGCGCTGCCGCGACGGAGGGCGTCGCGGTGCGTGCAGGTGCTGCGCCCGGCTGCGGCGCGGGCTGAACGGCGGCGATACGCGCGCGTTCCTGTGCCGTCGCGGCGGCGGCCGTGCCAGGCTGCGAGCCGGGTTTCGCGGCAACGGTGCGCCCGTCACCGGGCTTGCCGCTGCTCGCCGCGACCGCGGCGCAGGGGCCGTCTTCACCGGACTCGCTCTTGGTCGGCGCGGTCCCGGGCGGGCAGGTGACGCTGCCCTGCGAACCCGCCGGTGCCGCGGACGCCATGCGGGTGGTGGTTCCGTCGGCCGCCGTGACCGTGGTCGTGGTCGAGCCGTCCGCGGCCGTGACCGTGGTCGAAGTGGACCCGTCCGGGAACGTGGCGGTGACCGTCGTCGAGCCGGTTGCCGACGTGGTGGTGACCGTGGTCGAGCCGTCGGCCGACTTGACCGCAACGGTCGTCGAACCGTCGGCGAACGTGGTCGTGGTCGAGGTCGATCCGCCCGGCAGCGTCGCGGTGGACGTTCCCGTCGCCACGACGGTCGACGTCGTGCCGTCGGCGTTCACGATGGTGGTGGTGGCGGTCCCGCCCGGCGTGGTGGTCGTCGTCGTGGTCGTGCCGCCGGCGGAGGTGGTGACGATCGTCGTCGAGCCATCCGGGGACGCGGTCGTGGTGACGGTCGAGCCATCCGGCAGGGTGGTGGTGGAGGACGGGCCGCCTCCGGTCGTCGAAGCCGTCGTCGTCGGTCCGCCGGTTGTCGTGGAAGCGGGCGTGGACGAAGTCGTGGTCGTGCCGTCGGCGGAGGTGACGAAGGTGGTCGTCGTGCCGTCGGCGGACGTGACCGTGGTCGTGGTGGTGCCGTCCGGAAGCGTGGTGGTCGACGTGCCGTCCGTGGTCGCGATGGTGGTCGTGGTCGATCCGTCCGGAGCCGTCACGGTGGTGGTGCTCGTCGTGCCGTCCGGTGACGTTGTCGTCGTCGAGGTCGAGCCGTCCGGGAGCGTCGCCGTGGTTGTCGTGCCCGTCGTCGTGGCCATCGTGGTGGTGGGCGCCGGGTCGGTGCCCGTCACCGTGGTGGTCGTGCCGTCGGCGGAGGTGACGAACGTGGTCGTCGTCGTGCCGTCGCCGGAAGTGACCGTGGTCGTGGTGGTGCCGTCCGGGAACGTGGTGGTCGACGTGCCGTCCGTGCTGACGATGGTCGTCGTCGTGGTGCCGTCAGGTCCCGTCACCGTCGTGGTGGTGGTCGTGCCGTCCGGGGTCGTGGTCGTGGTGGTGGTCGTGCCATCGGGGCCGGTGGTGGTCACGGTCGTTCCCGGCGGCGTCGGCCCGCCGGTCGTCGGATCCGTCGGCCCGGTCACGATCACCCCCGGATCGGGCGGGCCGCCCGGCGTGTCAGGTGGCGTGGTGCCCGGCGGTGTGGCCGGATCATCGGGACCGATCACGACCACGGTCGGATCGTCCGGCGGCGTCGTTCCGGGTGGCGTGGTGCCCGGCGGTGTTATTCCAGGCGGCGTCGGGCCTGGATCAGGCGGTCCGACGACGATCACGGTCGGATC